>JAFGTU010000182.1 GCA_016933985.1 Sedimentisphaerales bacterium
AGCCGTGAACGGGCAGGCCGGAGAGGACCAACGCGGCAACGAAGGCGGTCGGGCCGGGAATCATCGTAACTTCTATACCTGCTTCGAGGGCGGCGCGGACGAGCACGAAGCCCGGATCGGAGATTCCGGGAGTGCCGGCGCTGGTGACCAGGGCAACGGTCTTACCTTGCCTGAGCAGCGCGATGATTTTCTCTGCGGCCCGGCGCTCATTGTGCTCGTGGAAGGAGATTTGCGGCATTTTAATGTCGAAGCGCTTTAGCAGCGTGCCGGTCTTGCGGGTATCCTCGCTTGCGACATAATCGACGTCGGCGAGCGTCTGAATCGCCCGCTGCGAGATATCCGAAAGATTCCCAATAGGCGTCGCAACCAAATACAGCATTGACTTCGTGCTCCTGTGGTTCATTCGGTGATCGATTCTATTGTCTGCTGCCGCTTTATTCAACTGGTAATCGCACGGTTGAAGTATCGTGAGTGATTGGATAGTATTGGCTATCGATTATCTGAAAGGGGCGTTTATATGAAGTCTTCGGTTCGGTTCTTGTCATTGGTTGTTGTCTGTGTGGTTCTGCCGGCGTTTGCGGCGGTCGTATCCTGTGCCGATGAGGTTGTTATTCGGCCTCGGGAGTATCCGGGTGCGCTTCGGAATCCCCTCAAAGGGTTTCGGCCGGATACTAATCCGCGGGCTTTCAAACATGAGTACGCCACGATTACTCGCTGCTATCTGAAATGGAATGAATTGGAGAACGATGAAAGTGACGATATCGACAAGATCAGGGATGTCTGCAATCGCAGGTGGAAGGATGTCGAGAAGCACAATATCAAGGTTATCCCGCGGGTGTATCTCGACTGGGACAAGCAGACGGGCAACGAGTACTGGCCTGCGGATATGAAGAGCGGCGATTACAGCAGCGAGCAGTTTGTTCGGCGGGTCAAACGACTGATTCGAAGGCTCGGCGAGTGCTGGGATGAGGATTCGCGCGTCGCCTGGGTGCAGTTAGCGATAATCGGCTTCTGGGGCGAGCATCACGACCCCTCTCCCGATGCGCGGATGCAGAAGATACTCGGCGACGCCTATACCGAGGCTTTCAAGCACAAGCTTGTCGTGGTGCGTCATCCGTGGGAGTTTACGGATTACGAATTCGGGATTCACTGGGATTCGTGGGCGCATATCCAGCAGTACAATACGCACGGCAAGGGGATAGCCGAGCTTAACGAGCGAACGGGGCGCTGGAAGACACGGCCGATCGAGGGGGAGGTTGCGTATGACTGGGGGCGGTATCAGGAGCAGCCCGGCAGCAGTCCCGACGATACGCTCAGCGAGCCGGAGCATCGCAAATGGCTCATAAATGTTATACGCGAGCTGCATTGCAGCGGGCTTGGATGGGTGGCGAATTACGACGCGAGGGATGCGAAGGTGCGGGCCGGCGCCGAGGAGGTGCAAAAGGCCTTCGGCTATCGCTTTGTAATCGACGAAGTCCGGTACCCGGCAGAGGTGTCTTCGGATAAGGATTTTAGCGTGACATTCAGCGTGCGCAATACGGGCTCGGCTCCTTTCTACTACAACTGGCCTGTCGAGCTGAACCTGCTGGCGTCCGATACGAAGCTGACGGCGTGGAAGGGCAAGTTCGAGAATGTGGATATTCGCAAGTGGCTGCCGGGCGATAAGTGGAATGCGGATAAGCAGGCGTACGAGATTAAGCCTGAGGTTTATCGAGTCAGCGGCACGTTTAACCTTAAAAGCACATCTCCGCCGAGTCAGTACATCCTGTCACTGTCGATTGTCGACCCGGCCGGGATGAGGCCTGTCGTGCGGTTTGCCATTGAGGACTATTCCATGAGCGGCTACCATCCCATCGGGCTAATCGGGGTAGGTCAAACGCCGGCGAACCCAGAACTGTCGCCGGATAACTTCGACGATCCTGCACGGGACAGGATGCTGCGCTACGAATTGTGGTAGCGCAGCGGCATGTGCAAACAAGTTGCACACGTCAAAGGGTCGTTATTTTGTATACATACCTTTTCGTCTTTTTGCGAGGGCTTTTTTGCCGCCCTTAGTCCGCATCTTGGCTCGGAAGCCCGATTTTCTTGACTTCTTGATTTTGCTTTTACGTGCATTTTCCATAGTTCATTCCATCGCCAAAAAGGTCTTGCGGCAGGCTCGCCCTGCGTTCATTCTATTCTCGTGCCGAACGTCGGCGTGGGCATGATAGCCTAATGCACCGGTTCGTGCAAGCGCAAAGGTCTGCGGTGTTTCAAAGGCTCAGAGGCTTTTTGATATGTCTTGAATTCCAGCGGTTTATTTGATACCGTATTGTGCGGCAGCAGCGCGTCTAATAAATGGGACGCCTGCGAGGAAGATGGAATTGAGCTGTCTGAATAGATTCCTCGACTTCGCTTCGCTCCGCTCGGAATGACAGTGTGGGTGTTTGGCTCGGTCGAGATGACAGTGTTGGTGCTTGGCTTGTTGAGTTGACGGTAAAGGTGCTTCATTTACAGGAGAAGATTATGGTAAGGACGAAGAAGCGGTTTGTTGGAATGATTGCCGGCGTATTGTTGGTAGTAGTCGCACTGGCGAGCGTGGCGGCCTTTGCGGGTTCGGTGGCGACGGACGCCAAGGAGATAACGTATAAGACCATCGGCGGGCGGGAGCTGAAGCTCTATATCAACTATCCTCCGGGGTGGAAGCCGAGCGATACTCGGCCTGCGATTGTCTTCTTTTTCGGTGGGGCCTGGACGAGCGGGTCGGTTGCGCAGTTCGCCGTTCAAGCGGAGTATTTTGCCGGTCGTGGGCTGGTTGCTGCACGGGCGGATTACCGGATAAAGAACAAGGACGGCGTAACGCCGGATAAGTGCGTCGAGGATGCCCGCAGCGCGGTGCGCTGGATGCGCAAGAACTGCAAGCTGCTTGGCATCGATCCGAAGAAGCTGATTGTCTCGGGCGGGTCAGCGGGCGGGCATTTGGCGGCGTGCACGATGATCGAGAAGAGCTGCGAGGCGGCGGGCGACGACCTTTCGATATCGACGATTCCGCAAGCGATGGTGCTTTTTAATCCGGTGCTCAACTTCGAGAACGAAGAGATGATGAAGCGTTTCGGGGTCGATGCTGACATTGCAGGCAAGATTTCTCCCACGAAGTATCTGACGAAGAAGTCGCCGCCGGCCCTGATTCTGTTTGGGACGGATGACCGGCTGAAAGTGCATGGCGAGGAATATTGGAAGAAGGCTGAAGAATTGGGCGTTCGCGCGGAGAAGTATCTGGCGGAAGGTCAGGGTCACGGCTTCTTCAACCGCTCGCCGTGGCAGGAACGAACGATGATAGCCGTTGACAAGTTTCTCGCATCGCTCGGATACTTGAAGGGCGAGCCGACGGTGCAAGTGCCGGAGGAACAGGCCTCCGAGTCCGGTCGAGGCGGGATTGTGAGGCGTTTGGCGGCGATGGATAGAGACGGCGACAGGAAGATCAGCCGGGATGAAGCCCAGGGCCGGTTGAAGGAGAACTTCGACAGGATTGACGCCAACGGCGACGGTTTTATCGACCTGGTCGAACTCGGAAAGCTTGCTCGGCAAATAGGGCGCGGCGAGCAGAGTCGCAGTGGGCATCCGGATACGAGCGGCTGGCCGAGCCTTTTTAAGCAGGACCTCTCGGATGCGGATAAGCCGCAGGGAGTGTGGACGGTTGAAGACGGCGTACTCACCGCCAGCGAGGACCAGGCTATCTGGACGACGAGGGACTACGAGAATTTCGTGCTCGATTTGGAGTTCAAGACGGCTGAGGGCACGAACAGCGGCGTGGTGGTTTATTGCAGCGATACGAAGGACTGGATTCCCAATTCCGTCGAGGTTCAGATTGCCGACGACTTTGCCGAGGAATGGGCCAAGCAGCCAGCGACGTGGCACTGCGGGGCGATCTTCGGGCATCTGGCCCCGACCAAGAGCGCGGTGAAGAAGCCGGGCGAGTGGAACCGCTTTACGGTGACATGCGCCGGCAAGCAGATCGACGTCGTTCTCAACGGCGAGAAGGTTACTTCAATGGATATGGGCCTTTGGACTTCGGGCAAGACGAACCCGGACGGGTCGGAGATTCCTTCGTGGCTGCCCAAGCCTTATGCGACTTTAGCCACCAAGGGCAAGATCGGCCTTCAGGGCAAGCACGCCGGGGCGCCGATCTGGTTTCGCAATGTTAAGATTAGAGAATTGGAGTAGCACGCTGTTACACATAAGGCGAAGGATCTGACGCCGGACGAAGCACCGCCCTCATTCTTATGCCAGATTCTTCGCTGCGCTCAGAATGACAACCGCTTTGTTCTCATAAATGAGATAGAAGGAGACGCGATATGAAGACGGTGCAGACTCGCAGGGATTTCTTGAAGGCGGCGGCTCTGTCGGCGGCGGGGCTGGGGCTGTCGCGGATATGCAGGGGCGGTTTTGGCAAGCCGCCGAATTTCGTCATTATCTTCCTCGACGATTCGGGCTGGGCGGATTTCCA
>JAFGTU010000183.1 GCA_016933985.1 Sedimentisphaerales bacterium
ACCGAATACGAGAGATTAGATATGCCGTTGCCACCCTTCGGGCGGTGGGATTTTGAGCGACTTTCCGCACAGCGTCCGGTTCGGCATTCACTGCCGCTGCGCACGCCACCTGCAGGGACCTCATCGCCGTGGGGTCGCCCGCAAGCCTCTGGGCCAGATAGAGTTCTATTGCGCGGGCGTAGCCAGCCCGGTTCAGCTCTGCCCGGGCCTGCCACCCGAGGCTTGAGGCAGCCAGGCCGATGCTATCCGCAAAGCCTTCCCCGGCCAGGCCGCGGACGCGCTGGAACCATTCGACCGCCTGGTTCGGATCGCTCTTTAGCAGGGCCTTGCCGATCATGTATGCCGCCCACGTCGATTTGTACCTTCGCTGCTTGGCCGGCTTTGCCAGCAGCTTCTTCCAAACCTCTATCGCCTCATACATCTCTCCGCTGTGGTACGATATGGCGCCGCGAATGTAGTCCTCGAATTCGCCGGGCAGTCCTTCCGGGACCGGCGGCGGAGTGAAAAATGGGCCGGGACCGCTTGACCTTCGCCACGATGTTTCCGTTTCCTTGTCCCACTGCCAGGAAAGCCTTTTCTTAGTGTATTCGGTTATAGCCGCCCGCAGCGACTCGTACGAAGCCAGGAGTCTCTCCCGTTCGGCCTGGCTGACGCTGGCTTGTCGCATCGCCGCCGACAGATCTGCAATATCGCCGGACTCCGTCTGCTGCCCGTATTGTCGAACCCGACCGTATCTTCCCGCGTAAGTTGGTATTGCCGCTTCGAATCCCGGCTCAAACGGCAGTTCAATCTGTTCGATCTCCTCCGAAAAGTACCCTTTCGGGACCTTCAAGGCATAGTCTTCGAACAGCACGCCGTTGGGCAGATAAAAGCCGCAGGCGTACAGAGGGACCGTGCTCAGTGTCATCGCGATTGCCAAGCCAGCTATTTTCTTATGGCAGTTCCGCAGCATTTACTTTTACCTCCGTTTCCTGTTTGAATCGCAGCCATCCTATTTTCCACTGTTCTCCCGGCGCGAGCACCGCAAGGGGCTTAGGATCCTTGTATTCGAGGGATAAGCCTCCGGGGCCGCTCTCGATGAGGGCGAATCCGCGCAGTCCGTCGCTTGCAAGCAGATTGGTCCGGTCGCATTCTATGTTGAGTCGCATCATCGGGGAGAGGTCCGCATTGCCGCTGTTTTGCACGGCAAGCTCGACGAGCTCACGATTCGGGTCTTCTGGATACTCGACGAGAATCTGCAGCGCTCCCTGTGGCGAACGCCCGGCCATAACCGCCGTCAATGTTACCCATTTCCAGTTCAATTGGTCCGTCTCGACCGGCAGCCGATACCAGATTATCCCCTGCATATTCGCCGGTCGGCTGTCTTGCCATTTCTGCACAAGGCCTGCCATTGCAATCGGGTCCGAGCGGACGGCGCGAAGCGTTGTTGGCTCTGCCCAGGATCGAGAAGGCCCTTCGGCCGATAGCCCGACGAACTCTCCGGCCTTGTCGAACGCGACAATATACCCGTATGTCGGCAGGGCCACGCGAAACGGCACGGCGAAACGTGCGGCCCGCTCAACCCAGCGAAGGGCCGACGTGCCGTCGCAAAGAGTCATCGAAGCATCGGGACCTTTCGGCCTGTCCAACGAATGGGCCTGTAGCACAAACCCGTTCGATGTCTGTGATAAGTGCTTGAAGGCCCGACAGTTAAGCCAGCTCGGCAGGGCAGTGACTACCACCGGGACCGGCTTAATCTGGTTGCGGAATGCCCCGACCCATCTTGCATATCCATCCAGCTTGGACTCGGCGCAGTCGAAATCGATCTGCAATTCAACCGGCTTCAGGCCGGCTTGGCGGGCATCGGCAAGTAATGAGCCGGCTAGATCGACCAGGATCCTGGTAACATCGTTTTCCTCGTCGAACGGGCCGGAATAAGGTCCGATCCGCAGCGCCAGGCCGACGGTGCTTTTTGCTGCCAACAGAGCGTCATAATCGATCTCGACACGCACAACCTTGTCGATCCGGGCCGCTTTGAATGAGACTTCCGCCGCCAAAGCCGTGAATCCCGAAATGCTTCCGGCCGCCCGCTCAACCGCCTCGCCCACCGCAGTATCCCAATTCCGCTGCCATACGTAAGCCTCGTGAAGCATCGGCCCGCTCCGCCGCTCGACGCGGATGAGCGAATCGGCGGCGAGGTAAACAAGCCCCAAGACAATTGCCGCCACAGCGATTGTGCTGAGTATGAGAGAACTGACCGACTTTCTTCGAGGAGAAAGTCTCATTTGGAAGCCCTTTTGCGAATTGCCTGGCTGCTTCTACCGTGAACAAGACTCCACCGACCTCCATCTGATCGCATCACGCGCCATCCGAGACGGCCTGTCTATCTTTTCTCGGCAAAGATGGCCAGCGTTCATTAAAAGTCGCGAGATGCGCGCGAAAAGAAAGGGACGGCGACAATGCTGCCATCCCTTAATAGATCAACATAATCCCGGTTGAACGTCGTCGAACGAGGTTAAGGCACGGTAATCTCACCATCCGTCACACTTTGGTCGGGATCATACACATACCCGGCAAGCACGACATCAGTCACCTCAAATCTGAACACATCGCTGCTGCTTGTCTTTACCGGTGCCGAAGTAATCCCGGTATATCCGCCGGCATCGGTTGTGCCGGTGGCCCCCGTTTGAACGATTCCTCCGTTAAAGTACCAGTTGCCATAGACGATAGCCCCGGCTTGGGCCTGGCTGATGGTTATTCCTGCCAAGGCCTTCGTATTCTTGCCGGCCGGCTGAAGGCTCATATTGATGCTTGCGACGTAAATTGCCTGCTGGCTGCTCGGAGTGGCCGAGGCCTCGCTGCTATAACCGCTCTCATTCGGAGTCGGAGTAGCCGCGTCAACCGCCGTCACAACGTAATAGTAGGTCACGCCGTTCGTGACCGCCAAGTCCAGATAGTCGCTCGTTGCCAGCAACGTGCCGTTAAGCTTGGTGTATGGCCCGCCCGAGACTGTCGCTTGATAGACGTTGTAGCCGGCCAGGTCCGCCTCGCCGTTATCGCCCCAATCAAGGCTAACCTGCCCGTCCCCGGTCGTCGCTGCCAGCCCCGTCGGCGCCGCAGGCGGCGGATCGCCAACCCTTATAGTCACGGAAGCGATACCGGTATTAGCCCCAGAATCGGTCGCCGAGGCCGTTATAAGATGTACACCATCACTGAGCGTTGTCGTGAAACTACTACCAGTTCCAATCGGACCACCGTCTATACTGGATTGCCAAGTCATAGCCGCCGAGATATCGCCATCCTCGATATCAAGGGCTGCTCCGGTAAAGGTGATCAATGCCCCGGACGTAAAGGTGGCGCCGTCGGTAGGACTGCTGATGCTGACACCCGGAGGATTGTCAACCGGCCCGGCCGCCACGTGAGCGTAGAGCAGATCTACCGTTAGCGTGTCTTTATTCTCTTTCCTGATAGGAGCCGTGTCCGTGAAACGCAGGCGGATATTCCCGCTTGCATCCACGTAATTCTGCGGGTCAGCCGGCGTATAAGATCCGCCAAGGTAATCGGTTATGATCGTCCAGCCGCTGCCGTTCCATATCCTGATTTGGGATATCACAGGATCGGCGGCGTCAAGACCGGACCAGCTAACGCCCAGGTATAGGGTAAGGGCGGTGATATCGACTCGGTTCGCGGCAGTGTGAAGTATATACTCGACTTGCAGGCTCGATGCCCCGGCTTGGCCGTTGGGCGACTCGGTTATGGTCTGAACAAGCCCGTCGCCGGCAGTGGTGGTACCTGCAATTCCATTGCCTCCGAGAACACCATACGTGACGATAGGCTCCTGACTCACATAAGCGTCGTAGTCCACCCCGACAGTCGTCGCCGAGACTTCGTTGCTTGCGCCGCTCTCCAACGCGCCGCTATCTGCTGCTTTGACGACATAATAGTAGGTCGTATCGTTCGTAACGGCGTTGTCGGAATAATCGCTGGTTGTAACGAACGCCAATGCCGCCCCGTACGAACCGGGAGTCTGACTGCGATAAACGTTATATCCCTGCAGATCGCCTTCCGGCTCGATATTGTCGTCCCAGTCGAGGTTGACGAGGCTATCGCCAGGGGAGGCAGACAGATTCTGAGGCGCAGCAGGGGGATCGTTTATGGGATTGACCGTCACATTGACCGTAGCCAAGGCGCTACCGCCGTTGCCGTCGCCCGCTGTATAGGTAAATGAATCGCTGCCGAAGAAGTCTGCGTTCGGCGTGTAGCTCACGTCTGAGCCGTTGTTGACGACGGAGCCATTAGCCGGCTGAGTGACTGAAATTACCGACAGCGGGTCGCCATCAACGTCTGTGTCATTGCCAAGTACGTCAATCGTCACCGGCGTATCCTCGTCGGTTGCCGCGGTATCGTCGGCGGCCACGGGATCGTCGTTCACGGGATTAACCGTAACGGTTACAGTGGCCGAGCGTTCATCTCCGGCCGTGCTATCGGTGAGAGTGTACGAGAATGTCTCTGCCCCATAGAAGTCACCCACAGGTGTATAAGTAATGTACGCCCCGTTGTTCACCGCAGTGCCGCCCTGGTTGGGCGCCGTCACCGACAATATCGACAAATCATCGCCGTCGGGATCGCTGTCATTTGCAAGAACGTCGATATCTAAGCCGACATCTTCGTTTGTTTCAGGCGTATCATTGACCGCCACCGGCGGATCGTCGTTTGCATTCACAACGGTTATCGTAACCGTGGCCGCGGCGGAATAGTTAACTCCGTCGAAAGCCTTGTATGTGAACGAGTCATCTCCGATGAAATCCGGCTGAGGATCGTACGTGAGCGAGCCGTCATCGTTCAACGTGAGCGTACCGTGACTTACGTCCGTATCAAGCACGGCGGTAAGAGAATCGTTCTCGGGATCGCTGTCGTTCTCAAGGACACCTTGATCGACTGAGACCACAAGCGGCTCATCCTCGTTTGCCGTATATGAGTCGTCGTTGGCATCTGGTGGCCCCGCGAGGATACCCGCCGTGAAGCTCCAAACCGGTCCTACGCTCGTCCTTTCCGTCGAATCGGTCACAGTAACATACCATTCGTACTCACTCTGTTCGGTCAGATCGGTCCAAGAAACAGAAGTGTTTGATCCGTTCGCTACGTCAAGATTTGTGCCGATTTCTGTGAACCAGTTCAACGGTACATCCAGTTCGAATTGACTGTCGGCGTCGTTCTCGGACTCATCACGCCAGGGTGAGTATGTATCGACATAGATCTTGTTCTCCGCCGGCACGAAACGCATCTTACGAAGCCACCCGTCTCCGCCGTTGGCTCGGCTCTGATAGTCCGCCAGTACCTGATGAACCTCCCGACCATTCACAATATCCGTTCGCCTTGCCTCGCCGTGCATGTGGCCGCAGAGTACGAGGTACACGTTATCGTTGTTCTGGACCAGGACAGTCCAAATCCCCGCCCCCTCACCTAATCTATTTGCGCTTGTATCCAGGTACGCATGTGTCGTGATTATCGCAAACCGGTCCGAATACGTCTTCAAGACATCATCGGCCCATGCGATGACCGGGTCGCTTATCGAATTGCCTGGATTGTACTGAAGATGCAAGATTACAAAGTCCACACCGCTGGCTGAGAATAGCTGATAATTGTTGTCGTTGCCGGTTGTGGGATAGTGTCCACCATACCATGTCTCGCTTTCATACCGTGTGTACGGGAAATATTGATTGTAGTACGTCGTCGGCAGGTCGTGATTACCCGGTAGCACCCCATAAGGGACAACGCCGTCCAGCAGACTCATGCTGTTGTTCGCGAGGGTCCACTCCGTCGTGCTGTTGTAGGTATCCACAATGTCGCCTTCATGGGTAACGAAGACGATGCTGGAGCTTGACGCGTTATTCACGATCCACTGCGTTTGGCTTGTGAAAATCTCCGGATAGGCTGAGTTCAAAACATACTTTTGTGTATCTGGAAGTGCCACGATTGTGAAATCATCCGCTCCGGAAACCTTCTTTCGGCCGTAGAATGTCACGTCGAGTGGGTCTTCGGTCTGAGGATCGCTCACCGTCACCTCCAGAGTCGTCGGTGTCGGTACACCCGTGGCACCGTCGGCGGGACTAACGAGCATCGGCTCGTCGGGCGTCTGTCCGTCAATACCTAAGTCGAAGTTCTGCGCGGCCCAGCTCGACATGGGCGGAACCGCCGTATTTGTCACGAGGCAATTCCATACATAATCTGTCATATCTTCCAGTTCCACGTTTGCAAACGTCACAGTATCGCTAGTATCCCCCGACATTGTCTGAGTACCCTTTTCCTGCCAGTCACCCGCGTAGATCACCGTCAGCAAGGGCGGAGTGGCCCCTTCGCTTGAATCGAAATCTAGTCCGTCTGTTGCGCCGCTATCGGTCAGCAGTATCCCGTAATTCGGCGTCCCATCGCTCCAGGCCTGAACGAATTCAGTCACATCAATCGTTCGCAGCCCGGTTGCGGTGCAATCGCCGTTGACCACAATAGCAGGATCATAATCGCCCCCTGGATTTGTCCAGGGATTGTTCCAGGTAACCGTATCCTCGGACCAATCGCTCGTAACGCGATAAACTTGCATCATAGCACCGTAATTGGTGCAGTTGACCTGTAGAGTAGCCGAGGCAATCGTTGTCCCGGCAGGCACCTGCCCTGGTCCGCTGCCTATTAGGTTCGGAAACTTGATAACCGCGTGCGCATGCGGACTCAGACCGTCAACGTTAATCGAGGTCGCACCTCCGTAGTTACTGTTTGGCGAATCAGCAGAGATCTGGGCATCATCGGTATCCGCAGAGCCGCTAAACGTAGCAACTTGCCCGGGCGTCCCGATGTAAAGCGTAGCACTAGCCAGGCCGATGGGATCAATGGCGCTGACGGTGAACGTGACAATTGGATCATTCAGAACGCTGCCATTGGCCGGTGAGACTAACGTCACATCCGGTGGGGCTGGAAGTCTAATTTGGACTGTTCTCTGATTGCTCCATGTCTCAGGGGGATCATTTGTCGTTGCCGATACCGCATACGTGTAATCACCGGTCTCCAGTCCGCTCCGTGTTACGTCCAGAGTCCACGTAGTTGGCTCCAAGGGGTATATACCCAGCATTGAATCATAGAGCAGTTGAATCTCATTCGAACTGAATGACCTTTTATATATCCGTATTTCATCCAGCATACCGCTGAAGAAGTCGTCGTCCTGTGTATCCTTGCTGCCGAAGGACAGGTCCGCTTGGTTGTAGATATCTCCGGTTACCGGAGCAGTTCCGTCCGGCTCCCCGTCAATCCATAGTTCGGCCTGATCACCCCTCCTCTGTGCCAGCACAAAGTGCCAGCTATAATCCGCATATGAGTCCGTCGAATAGATGGTTGCATCCGTTCCATTCGTATTGAAGTTCAGCGATATCTTATTGTCGCTATTCGCCGAGTGCTCCAGCTTGTACCACATGTCATACCCGACAGTCGTTTCCGTCGAGCCCTTCCGCATGATGTCGGTGTCTACGTTGTCCTGAGCGAACATCCAGAAGGCGATTGCGAAATCACCGGCACCCGGATCGAGAGAACCCTCGGTATCATGGGGAACCAATATGCTCTCGCTGGCGTTGGCGTTGAAGCTGAAGCAGCCCCCAAATCCATCAGATTCTGCCCAGCCTGGAACACCAGTGCCGCTACTCAATATCCCGACGTGCCCATGGTTGCCGTAGCGTGATAAATCCTTTACGCCGAGTACCGATGGATTCGTGTAATCCTCTCCCAGGGTAGAAATGTTGTTGAAATTGAACATTAGGACCAGGGAGCTGTCGTACAACGTGTAGCCCACCTCCTCCCACGAGAATGTGGCCTCACGCAAGTCCGGCAATATTTCCGGATGATCGATTTCGGCTATTGTAGCCTTTATTTGAACAGTTGGCTCTATGACAGTTGCTCCGTTATCCGGAGTCGGCCAGAGAAATTGCACGTCCGGTGGCTCGGCTTGGACATTCGCACATATCCACAATGCCATTACGGCTGCTGCAATAATTGTTGTGAAAGCTCTCGTTTTCATTTCTCGCCTTCCCTAATAAGATTTGGCCTTTGATATTGTAAAAATACATAACCACTTTGAGAACATCAAAGTTGGTTACTCACGTTCTACTCCCTGCCCGGTTCGCACGACGGACCCTTGCGGCCCACTGCCGGCAAGGAGGTGCATCTGCTAAATAGCCTATCATAGGGCCTTTGTTGTGTCAAGGTGTTTTCCCGAAGAAAAAGCCAAAATTCTTCATGGATTAGTGGACTTGGGATGAAACCTGAGCGAGAAACCGGGTTCATTTGCGAAAAATGCCGTTGGCTCATTTCTCCTGGGCGGCAATTGTCTGCCGGGCACGGCCTTTTTCATCGGCGCACGCAAGGCCCTGCAACCGGCCCAAGGCCGAGACCATCACTTGCCGTAATCGCCGTCTCTTACCTCTCAATGAGCGTTTCATCGACTTTCATACCGAAATGTCTGCCGGCCTTCTCAATATGGGCCAGGACCTTGTCGCCTGGTTTGAGGGTTGTGGCTGAGACGGCCTCACCGTCCGGATTGACCAATCGAATAGTCTCGGCGTTTTGCAGCACGAGGCTTATTGGCTGGTTATCGGCTTCGGCCTCGATGAGGATCATAGGCCGCTTTTCGATCTTGTTTCTGCCCAGATATGCAGTCTGAGTCTTCCCGTGGAAATCGACTATCATAACTTCATCGCCGGCTTTGAGGTCCGCCAGATACTTGGTTTTTCCGCCGGGTGTAAGCGTGTATGCGTGGACTGCTCCGGCGTTGACGCGGAAAGGTCGCGAGGCCACATAAGGATTATCTATGGATTCGGAATGGACGAGGAAGAAGCCTGACGCCGTGTTGCCGACGAGCATGCCCTCGCCTACGGCCATTTGGGTACAGGTATCGAGACAGGCCCTGTCTCCCATGCCGAGCTGCTTCGCAGCCATGATAGTGGCCGTGACGAGAGCGGTTCTTTCGCTGATGCCGGCGATTATCTCGGCGCATCTCTTTATTTCGTTGACGTCCGTCGTGTTCAGCACGACCCCATCAACGCCCTTTTCGAGAATCTCGACCATCAGCTTAGCCTGCTGGCTGTTCTCGACCTGGACCATAATATTCTTGCCTCGCCGCGCGAGGAGGTTCTCAATGGGAATAATCGTCCAGTCGAGCATGTTAAGCACAACGATTCTGTTGTCTGGCACTGTGGCGGCCTTATCCTCATCGGCCTTTCCAGCAATATCCACGAACTGGACGTCGGTCCCAGGCCGAATATCACCGTCCTTTGCGACGGTCTTGATCTTGCCGAACTGCCTGACTTTCTCGGTATGGCCGTCCGGCAGAACAACCGCCTCGGCACCGCTCTCCAAGGCGGCAATCGCGATTTCCTTACTATACGGCACAGCATTGACCCAAAGTCTTTTCATTCGCTCATTTCCTAAATCCGGCGTCATTCTGCAAATTATGTCAGCCTTTTAGAGTGTCCACAGCCTCTTCGACGGTTGCGTTATGGTGGACCATTTTGCTCAGTGCCTCGATCATTTTGGTTGGATTCCGGTGCTGGAATGCGTTTCGCCCGATCGATATGCCGGCGGCGCCTGCTTTTAGGGCACCTTCGACCATCTTGAATATTTCCACGTCGCTTCCCATTTTGGGCCCGCCGGCAATAACTACCGGGGCCGGGCAGCCCTGGACCACCTGTGCGAAGGTCTGGGCGTCGCCGGTATAGACAACCTTGACGATATCGGCCCCCAATTCGGCGCCGACTCTTGCAGCCAATTTGACGTTATTGACCTCGTATTCGTTCTTAATCTTAGGCCCGCGCGTGTACATCATTGCAACAAGCGGCATCTGCCAGTCGAAGCATCGTTCGCTGACGTATCCCAACTGTCCGAGCATCTCTTTGTCGGTCTCGGCTCCGAGGTTTATATGGACTGAGACGGCATCGGCTCCGAGCTTGATAGCCTCTTCGACTGTGCAGACCATCTCTTTTGCGTTTGGGTCGGGGCTGATCGTTGTTCCGCCAGAGAGGTGGACAATCAGCCCGACGTCTTTGCCGCCCCCTCTATGTCCAACGCGGACGATGCCCTTGTGCATCAGAATGGCATTTGCGCCGCCGGCGACGACCTTGCTGATGGTGGTGCGCATATCCGTAAGGCCGTCGATGGGGCCTACTGTTACGCCGTGGTCCATCGGGACTATGACCGTTTTGCCCGAATTGCGGTCGATTATTCTCTCAAGCCTTATCTTCTTGCCTATCATAGCCGTATCTCCAACCGTTGGAATTCCACGAATCGAAGCGAAAGCTGCAAAACGCCCGTATGAAACTGGTGATTCCAGAGTCTTCGTGCGTCGCTGTTCGCCTTTGGTTTTTTTGACGACTGCTTACGTTAATCTACCGAAAGCAGCATGAAAGGCAAGTGAAAAAAAGCCGATTTTTGTGCGTCGCAAGAGATGTACATGGCAGCACGGATTACTCTAAGAGCCGGGGGAGGGCGTAGCTGCTATCCAGTTATTGGGGTCGTTGCCGTAGCGGTCGGGCAGGTCGCGCGTGAGTGATTTGCCGCCGCCGTCCGGCTCGGCGGGCCAGAGGTCGATATCTTCGGGCGAATCCTCCGGGTGCGAGCCGTCGCTGTAATTGACCCTGTCAACTCGGATATAGTAGCGCAGGCCGTAGAGATCGACGTCGCCGGGTCTGGAAAGCTCCAACTTCTCGCTGGAGTTGCTAAGGCTGCCGCTATAAGGGCCGAGTATCGCCACGCCAAAGGGGGGCATGCCATATTCATCAATATAAGCGGTTAAGTCTTTGACTATCAGCACATACCCGGCCGGTGGTATTGTCAGGCCGGGGTAATCCGGGAAGGTGTAATCGACCCCATCGGTAAACATCCACGGCTCGTTTTCGTTGGAATCATACAAGGTCATCGAGGTCGAGCCGAAGTTGTGCAGCTCAATATATTCCTGCCTTTGGTCGCCGGAGGCCGGATTGTACATAATCTCGTTGATAATCACCGGGCCGACCTTCGGGTAGGAATTGGGGAAGCCGGGCGTCTTGTGGTCCATCAGTACGAAATTATAGTTGTTTGTGCTTGTCTTGAAGTATCGTCCGAAGGAAATCCCCGTCGGCGAAGCTCCGAAGTCCTCAGACTCGCGATAGCCCGTGAGGGTTTCTCCTTCGGCCGAGCTCAACCATACTTCATCGCCGTTCTCACTCAGCGCAAAGCCGGTAATCCGGCCCGGATCACTGCTAAACTGGCCGAAGTTCGCATCTTCATAGAGGACGAGGTAGCCATACGCGCCTAATGTTTCGCCGTCTGCAATACGGTATTTTTTCAGGTCTTCGCCGGTGTCGCTGAGGTACCAGCCGCCAATTTCAATGTCGTCGCCGGTGGTATTATGCAGTTCGATCCAGTCGGCTGCTTCGGCGTGGGAATGGGCGAGGACCTCGTTTATTGCTATTGCACCGGGGTTTGGCAGGACTGCGCTGTCGTCGAAGCCGGGTGAGCCGCCGACGTGGGCACTCGCTCGCCATGAGTCTTTCTGCGACCAAGCGGTCGTATCAGGATTGTACGGGTCGATTATAGTCAGAGAGAATCCGTCGCCATCGGTAATCGGGCGCCAGTCGTCATCGTATTCAAATTCGAGGACTGTCTGGCCGATAGCGTCCTGAAGCTTGATTTTCTCGCCGTTGTTCTGCAGGCTTCCAGAGTATTGGCCGGCGATGACACCGCTGAAAGCCTGGTAGCGAGCGTCGAAGGCAGCACGATTCTTGACAACGACCACGAGACCGCCTGCAGGAACTTGGAGATCGCCGAAGGTGAAGTCAATTCCGTTGGTGAATTTTGCGAGGTTCAGGTTAATATTCCGGCCGGAGATATTTATCAGCTCGACGAACTCTTCGTTCGGGTCCTGCGGGTCGCCTGTGTTTTGCGGGTGATACATAATCTCGGTAATGCGGAGGCATTGGGCAATCGCGTCTGTGGCGAAGGTCGCCTCCCGCAAGGCGCTCCACTGGCCGTTCAGTATCCGGGCCTTAACAGTTTTGCTGTGGTCGAGAGTGATAGGGCCCGTGTACTGAATCGCCTCCGGAGAAACCTTGCCGCCGCCGATCTCATTTGCAATAAGCTCGACAGAGATGAGGAAGTCCGGGTTGGTTGCGGACCTGTTCAGGCCCTGAATCGCCAGGAGATTCTCGCCGACGTGCAGCTCTGTGATGTAGCCGGAGACGTCAATGTCCTCGAAGATGACGGCCAAGGCGTCGGAGTGCTCGGATGCAGCGGTGGAGTTCCAGGCCGGCGTACCGGTGAAGTTGCGTGTTGCCACTTCCCTGCCGTTGAGATAGGCGACAAACCCGTCATCGTACTTTATTCGCAGCGTCAGGTCGGCCAGATCGGTGGTCGAGACGGTGAACGGGATGCGTATGTAGCATGTCGCGTTAATCCCGTACATTTCGCTCTCGACGTCGGCATCAATGTGTGTTTCATAGCCGGATTCCCGCTCATAGCCAACACCGGTTGTCCCCTCAGGCAGGCTTGTCCAGACTGAGTCGTCATAGTACGAGGCGTACCATTTGGCGGGTGCCGGCGAAAGGCAGGTTCCGGCGATGGGTTCGCCTTTGCTCACTCCCGGCCCGCTCCAGGTCACGGCCATATTGTCGTTGTCCGTGTTCTCTTTCATCAAAGCTTCACAATAGTATTTTTGACCGGCGGTCAGAGGTATCAGGCCGGACTTTTGAGCGGCGTATTTGTCCCACTGGCGAGGGGTGGCGCTGCCGGGCACGGTTGCGATCTTGACTTTATGTGCCGATGTATCGTCGGTGCTTAACCAGAATTCGCCAAAGTCATCGGTTGCGATCCAGAAGGTGTAGTCGCCGCTTTGCGGGGGATGTATGTAACCGACAATCCTGGCGCCGTAGGTGTTATTCCAGTTGGTTGGCGCCTCGAAGGAGGTGAGGTAATCGCCGCCGTCGGGATAGTCTGGGTAGTCCGCCTGAGCGGTTAGATTGACGACGCTGCCGCCGGGGATGCCCGTCCAGTACTCATACAGAATGGACCCGGTCGCGGTGGGAGCCGGGGCCGTCGGAATGAGAATGCGCTTGGCGGCATCCTCGGCCAGAAGCGTAACCTCGCTGGTGGCAAGCGACTGTGACACGTCGAGGCGCGGGTCGCTGCCGTCAAGGGTATAGTAGATGATGCCGGTTCCCGATATAGTGAGCCGATAATTGGGTGTCACCTCGCCGCCGAGATTACTAAAGGACGGCGGATTGATGCCCGGATACAGCGGCGCAAGCGAGCCATCGCGCAGCCTCGTAGCCTTCAGTTGATTGATGACAGTTGTTGACCGGTTCGGAAAGAAGTTGTTGATTTCGTTATTGATTGCGCTGAGCCAGGTGTTTTTTGTGAGAGAGGAGCTGCCCCAGCGTGCTGATTCGGCGATGATTGCCATATTGATCTGGTTGGCTCTTTTCTGGAATCTTTCGATGGCGTTCGTTGGGGTCAGCAGGCCGGAGTCGAGCAGGCTCTTTTGCGCATGGTCGGCAAAGCGCAGACAATAATCCTGGTGCTCCATCAGCTCCTGGTGAATCCACTGAGGGTTGCTGTATTGGAATTGGTCGCCGGCTAAGTATGGCCCGACCCGACTGCTTAGGCCTCTGGACATTATGTGCTCGGCGTCGTGGACGAAATAGCGGAATCCTGCGTTGCCGGCCCTGCTGCGTATGCCGTACCAGTTATTGGGCTTGTCATTCGCCAAGAAATTGGAAATCGGCGCATCGCGGTCGCCATCGTAGAATACCTGAATCATATAGTCGATAAGGTTATCGATGTCGAGATAGACTGGATAATTGGGATTGCGAGTTCCGTCCGGGTTCAGACCCTGGGCCTGGTTGTAGATCGCGTGGTTGCCGAATCCGAGATTGGCCAGGTCCCAGAGATCCCGCCAGGCGTCAAGTGTTCCGTCGGTAGCTTCAATACCGTAATCTCCGTCGCCGACTGCTTTGACCGTGTCGTATTCATCGCGATCGCCGCCGAAATAGGTCTCCGCGAACGCGGCTTCGGAGCGTTCCTGCGTCTGATAGATTCCCCAGTATTGTCCGTTGATGTAGAGATGATAGTATCGACTGCGGGTGTAGGGGTTCCCTGAGAGGCCCTGGGAGTCGCGTGCCCAGACCTCTCGGCACATTGCATTTGAGCTGTCGTTGGCGAAGCTCCAGGAGTAATTCTGAGCGGTTCGAAGATCAACCTTACTAAATCTGTCGGCCCCCTCGCTGCCGAAGAGGGGATAGTGGAGCTCTCCGTCACCATACTCGTCTCGGAAGAAGAGCCTGAAGGCGTGCTTTGGATTGCCGCCGCTGCGGCTGTAGCCTCCTCGTATGCGTATGCCGCAGTCAATCTGGAATCCGCCCTGCATATCTCGCGGCAACTGCCACATAGAGCCTCTGCCTTCTTCGGCGGTCTGGATAAGGTCTGGGAATCCGTCGCCGGAAGGATTGGGCGGATAGATCAATTCGAGAGAAGTGGGGCGTTCCCACGCCCGCCCGTCCTGACCGGCGTTTACGTAGATGCCGCCGGTGGCGGAACTGCTGCTGTTGTAGAACAGGTTGTCGAGATCGGTGACAACGGACATCGTAGGGATGGCCGTCAATGCGTCGTCCAGCAGCGGTCCCCAGGTTGCGTGGTTGACAATAGCCGGGTCCATACCGTATTCGAATTTTTGCCCGCGTGTGCCGTCCGTGGGCCAGTCCGTGCCGGGCAGTTCGCCGTTGGGGGACTGGCGGATGACGTCGCTGACGAAGATGTAAGTATGCGTCTGAACGTCGGAATCGAAATAGCCCGGCTTGACAGCGACGGCACGAATCGTAGAGGTCTTGTCGATGTGGATCGGCCCAGCGTAAACCGACCCGTTGGTTATCGTTGGCAGTGAGCCGTCGGTGGTGTATCGTATGTCGGCGGATGACATCTCCGTTGATAATATCAAATCGAACGGGTTGTCGTAGAAGCCGCGATTGTGGCTGAACCACACCTCTGAGACAAGGCCCTGGGCGCCCTCAACGTTAAACGTTCGTGGCGTCGGAGTCGTGAAATATTGCGGAACGCTCACTGCGCTGGCGGCGACCATCTCGGGCAGGATGAGGAATTGGCCGTCGTCCTTGCCGTCGTTGAGGGCATGAATGGCCAATACATTCCTGCCGTCCTGCAGCAGGCCGACGCACTGGGTAAGGTTGATCGTCTCGAATTCGGCCGCATCTTCAATTGGACGATCCGACGTGGCCGCTGAGTTCCATTCGAGAGCCTCCGGGGCGTTCCGCGAAGCGACCTTCCGGCCGTTGAGATAGGCTGCGAACCCGTCTTCATATTTGATATTCAGTAAGAGCTTTTCGAATATATCCTGCTCTCCGGCTTCGAGGTAGAATTCCGCCCTGGTCCAGACCGATGCGTTGACGCCTTTCATCTGGTCGCTGAGGTTTGTTCCGCTAAAGC
>JAFGTU010000184.1 GCA_016933985.1 Sedimentisphaerales bacterium
ACACAAAACCAGTTCACCCTAATTAGGGACTCATAAAGCCAGTGTACAAAAGCACTTAGAAAGCGCCAGAAAAAAATTCCACACCCATCGCCCGTGTGGAAGAGTTGTTATGAAAGCTGTTACACGATTCAACATCCCCGCGCCCACGGTCGAATGTAAGCTTGACGGTGTTAGGCTATGCCGTCCGGCCAACAGTGAATAGAACATATTGTCCACAGGCTGTCGTTGGATTGGGCTGGTCGAAGTATCGGCCTGACAAGCACTTACAGAACAGGCGCTTTGCTTTATAACAATATAACATGGTATATGACTACTGATACTAGTTTACTATAGTATTTTAGTAATAGTCTTGTGCTTTACAAGCAATGTTACTGTCTGTCTACCTCCCCCTAATTAGCGAAGAGCGGCAGGAATATTCAGTTCGTGCGGTTTCAACCGGGCATTGTCTGAAAAGCCGCATCTTCTTCGTGAGGCTGGGCAACCGTCTTGCCTTTGCCGGGCCGGTTTGGTAGTCTGGCAGGCCATGCAAATCAGACAACCACAGAACGACCGTCAAGGCAGCCGTACAACCGTCCTGTGGCGCGCCTATGGACGTTTGGCGCCGCGGATGTACAGCGTCCTTGTGTTTGGCGCACTTTTATGCACGGTGGCGGTAAAGCTCTTTCAGGCCTGTCGCAGCGGTCAGGCGAGCCAGTGGTGGCTCTGGGTGCTGGTGGATATCTATGTCTTGCTGTTTATTGAGGCCGGGATATCGCTTATTTGCTTCAGGTGGCTTCGCAAATGGGTCTTTCGAGTGGTGACGTTGTTATCGGCGGTCGTCTGTACGTGGTCGGTCATATATGCCGGGTATCTGATACGCATGGGCACTGAAGCCCTTCCCAGAGTGCTTCTGCCTGTGGTTCGCGACCCAATAAACGCCGGGCGCATGATCGGCGGGAACCTGATCAAGGCTCCGATCGCGTCGATCCTTCTGCTCGGACCGAGCTTCCTGGCGCTGGCTATACTGATCGCGGTTTTAATCCGGCCCAGACTGGTGCCCTATAGCCGCAGGCGATTTACAGTTCGCGTCGCTGTGTGCCTGGCGATTGCCCTGGTAGCGTTGATAGTGCGGGCATATTTGGGCAACAATTCCGAATACGGGCGCAATCCGCAGGTGCGAGCGATTGTTAGCCTGTTCCACGGACGACTGGAGGAATCAAAAAGGCGCATGCCGGTTTTCGACGAAATCGAGCTGCCGCGCCGAACGGGGGGCGTCAATTACAACGTCGTCATAGTGGTTCTCGAGGGCGTGCAGTACGCCTATACCTCTTTAGGCAGGAACGGGGCCGCCTCAACCCCGTACTTGGCGTCTTTGGCGCAGCAGGGCGTTGAGTTTGCGAATATGCGCTCCTCCGTGACGCACACGACCAAGGCGCTCTTTTCTCTGCTGACTGGACGGCTTCCTTCGGCCAGCGAGGACTTGGCCGAGGCCGTGCCTGTCTCTAAGCCATACTCCGCCCTTGCGACGATTCTCCGTATGCAAGCGGGCTATAGGACCGCTTTTTTCCAGTCCGCTCAGGGTGATTTCGAGAGCCGCCCCGGCCTGGTTCACAACCTGGGATATGAAAAGTTCTGGGCGCGTGATGACTTAGGCGACCCAAATCAATACATCTACTACCTTGCATGTGACGAATTCGCCCTGCTCGAGCACGTTGTCGAGTGGATAAGCGGCGACGATAAGCCGTTCCTGCTAACCTTTCTGTGCTCCGTGACGCACGATCCGTATGATGTGCCCGAGTGGTACGGGGAGCGGGCAAAGGAGCCGGAGAATCGATATCGCCAGACCGTCGAATACACCGACGCTTTTCTCAGGGAGCTTGACGTCAGGCTTGGAAACTTGGGCTTGGCGAGGAATACCATTCTCTGTGTCGTGGGCGACCACGGTGAAGCCTTCGGCGAACACGGCAAGAGGGGCCACGACCAGATACCTTATGAAGAGGCCCTGCGGATTCCGTGCTGCCTGCGTGCGCCGAAGGCCGTCGAAGCAGGGAGGAAGGTTACAGTGCCGACCAGCTCCATAGACTTGACGCCCACGCTGCTCGGCCTGCTTGGCTTTGAGACGGCTGCTGCGGGGTATGACGGGGTCGATGCCCTTGGGCCGATTCCGGAAAGGCGCCGCGTCTATTTCTCCGGTTGGGTCCGCGAAGGCCCGAGCGGCTTCGTCCAAGGCGACAACAAATTCGTTTATGACCCGATAAGCAAGAGCCTGTGCTTCTATGATTTGGCCGCAGACCCCGGAGAGACAACGAGAATCGACCTGCCTCAGGAGGGGGCCGATGCGATAGCAGAGAGCATCATTGGATGGCGCAAAAACACAGTCTTTCGGTTGGTGCAGAAGCAGCGAGGCAGGCAGACGCTCTTTGACCGATGGCTTGTCTGGTGGAGCAGCAGGGTCTTTGTCCGCGCCGAATATCAAGATGACCTCTAAATAGATAGCAGGAATTAAAAAGCGCGGTGGCGGCGCGCCGGGCTGGGTAATCGCTTCTCCTGCACCGTGTAGTGTTGATTCATTCCCCACGGGCGTTGCTTTTTGTAAACAGATCGCCCTTGGCCCTTGTCCATGCACGTGTGCCCGATAATGGGGTGTTAAAATGGGGGACTTGCGGGTCGTCAGCGTTGACAAACGACAACGCGCCGTCAACTTTCGTAAATCCGGCTCGGCGGCCACCAACGGGCAGTGCATATCTGTAAGTTGCGCCACAACAAGCTGTTATGGCGTCCTTGCATGAAGGGTCTGGGTTCATAAGCTACTTTTGGCACGGGCTTTGCATTGTTTTGCAGTTTGTCTGTTATTAGACAATATTGGGCGGACGCCCTAAAAAACATCTCTCTGGAGGAGGACATGTCCGCCCGATTTTGAAAGGTATCGAAGTCGCAGGTTGCGGCCTCGTTAATCATACTATTGCGGTGTCGCGCCGGAGGAGGAGCGACGCCGCTTTTTTTGCGCGCTGTCCGAGCGGATTACCCGGCTGGCCGGAGCTTCCCGGTGGCGGAGAGGGGGGGTTTTTCATTGTTGCCGCGGGGATTGGCTGCGTATAATCATTTGTTGTATGGAACGCGCAGCTTACAGGATAATCGATGCGAATTTCAATCGGTCTCGGGAGGCCGCACGCGTGGTCGAGGAATACTGCCGATTCGTCTTGAATTCGCAGCGGCTGACGCAGCGGGCAAAGAGCCTCCGCCACGAGTTGTGCCGTGCCGTAGGCAGCTTGGATGCAGGGCGACTTATGGCGAGCAGGGACACCGCCGGCGATGTCGGCCTCGGCCCACCCGGGCGGGTCGCGAACCAGCTTGTGCGCGAAACGCTTGACGACTGCCTGACCGCCGGATGCAAGCGGCTGACTGAGGCCCTGCGCGCTCTGGCCGAGACCGCGCGGATCCTTAACCCGGATCTTGCTGAGGTCTTGGAAATGTTGCGGTTTGACGCCTACGCGCTCGAGAAGGACATTGTTCTTTCGGCCGGGCCTACAGAGAAGTTCAGGGGCGTCCGGCTGTATGTGATCATAACCAGCGATCTGCCCGCTCAAATCATTGCGCTGGCCAACATCTGTGCGGTGGCAGGGGCCGACTGCATTCAACTACGGGTAAAACAAATGGCGGACGGCGAGCTGTTTGCCGTGGCGGGCGCATTTGTGCGGATATGTAAGGATGCCGGGACGCTGAGCATTATAAACGACCGTGCCGATATTGCGGTCGCGGCCGGCGCCGACGGCATCCATCTGGGCCAAAGCGACATGGCCGTCGCTGCGGTCCGCAGGCTCCAGTCGGCGCCGTTGATTATCGGCAGGAGCACGCATTCGCTGGTGCAGTTGCGGACGGCGTGCGACGAGCCGATTACCTATGCCTCGCTGGGCCCGGTCTTTGCGACGGCGACCAAACCTGCTGCCGAGCCCGTAGGCATCGAGTATGTCAGGCAGGCGGCGCAGGAGCTCCGGGGCAGGGGTATTGCGAGCGTGGCAATCGGGGGAATAGGGCCTGGGAATGTGCAGGCTGTTTTGAGTGCCGGTGCGGACGCCGTTGCCGTCTGCTCGGCGGTGACCGCGGCCGGCGACCCGGCGGCGGCGTGCAGGGAATTGAAAAGCAAGATCAGTGCTTTCAGAGAATGTCAGACGCGGCAGGCTGCGGACTAATGCGAACGCGGTATGGGCAAAGGGATTTGCCGGCTGGACGAAAGGATGGGCTATGATGATTTGTCGGACGT
>JAFGTU010000185.1 GCA_016933985.1 Sedimentisphaerales bacterium
CGGCCCCGGCCTGGGCGGAGGAGCAGTATAAACTTCAATTCGACAAGTCCTACGAGCCGATTGTGATGGGCAAGCGGATTTTTGTTGGCTCGATGGTGGGCGACAAGGTGACAGCCTACGATACGGACAGCGGCGTTGAGATATGGCGGTTTTACTGCGATGGCCCGGTCAGGTTCGCGCCGGTCGGATGGAAGGACCGGATATACTTTGTCAGCGACGACGGATGTCTATACTGCCTGGCCGCTGCGGACGGCAAGCTCATCCGAAGAACCCGCCTCGGACCGTCGGATAAGAAAATATTAGGCAACGGTCGGCTGATTTCGATATGGCCTGGGCGGGGCGGGCCGGTGCTGTTTGACGGGAAGATATACTGTGCGGCGAGCATCTGGCCCTTTATGGGCGTATTCATCTACGCGATAGACGCAAAGACCGGGGAAATTGTCTGGGAGAACAGCGCGAGCGGGTCGAGATACATGGCCCAACAGCATAACAGCGACGCCTTCGGCGGGGTCGCGCCGCAGGGGTATCTGGCGGCTACAGAAGAGCGCCTTTTGATACCGAGCAGAACGACACCGGCATGCTATGACAGGCGGACGGGCGAATTTATCTACTACCGCTTATCCGACAGGGGCATGGGCAAGCACGTGGGCGGTTACGATGTCTGCATCCGGAAGGATTTGTTCTTCAACAACGGCATAATGTACCGGCTTGCCGATGGAGAAGGGATCGTCACGACGTCCGTCCAGGTCGTTGCCGAAGACGAAATCATCGCGTTCGATAAGGACGGCGAGCTGGTAGGTTATGTGCCGCGTGAGGTTCCCGAATCCGAGCGGAAGAAAGGCGAGCCTGCGATAAAGGCCAGGGGTTTGTGGCAGGCGGAATTCGGCCCGGCTGTTGAGAAGGTGCATATCCAAGCCGGCGCGCGGTTGTACGGGAGCAACAGCCGGGGGGCTATCGTGGCGGTCGATATTCCCAATAAGGGCGAAAAGGCCCGGATTTCCTGGACTTATCAGATTGAAGGCAAGGCATGGAATATGCTGGCCGGCGACGACAAGCTGTTCGTGGTGACCGAAGAGGGCCTGCTCTATTGCTTCGGCGGCGAAGATGCGGAAGCGAAATGGCACAACCGAGCGGACAAGCCAGCCCTGGAAGCTCCGCAAGAATATCGTCTCAAGGCAAGGCAAATACTTGCCGAGGCCGGGACCAGGGAGGGGTACTGTTTGCTGCTAGGTATCGGCGAGGGCAAGCCCCCTGGGGGCAAGCTGCTCAACGCCATCCTTGGCGAATCGGAGTTGAATGTCATAGCGGTCGAGCCGGACGCTGAGATAGTCGCCTCGATGCGCAGAGAGATGGATGAAGCGGGCCTTTACGGCAGGCGCATCTCGATTTTTACAGGGGATGTTACGTCGCTGCAATTGCCGGCTTACTTTGCGAGTGTGATTATCGCCGAAGACGTTGAGACGGGCGGTCTTGATGAGAATTTGAAGGTCTTTGTGGAGAAGTCATATCAGTCGCTGCGACCTTACGGCGGGATTGCCTGGCTCGGGGTCGATGCGGAACGGCGTCAAGTCGTTGCCGAACGCATATCGAGCTTCGATCTGCCCGGCAGCAGGATCGATAAGCAGGCAGAGGCCGTGGCGGTGAGGCGGGCAGGGGCGTTAGCGGGTTCGGGCGACTGGATCGGCCAGTATGCGGATTCAGCCAATACGGTGGTCTCGAAAGACGAGCTGAAGGGACCTCTGGGCTTGCTTTGGTTCGGTGACGATTCCAAGTTTGCGGATGTTCTTCCGAGGCACGGTCACGGGCCTGCCGAGCAGGTCGCCGGCGGAAGGCTCTTCATCGAAGGGATCGACTCGATAAGCGCGCGCGACGTCTATACCGGCAGAACGCTTTGGAAGACGGAGATTGAAGACCCAAACACGTTCGGGGTATACTTCGATAAAACGTACATCGGGGACTACATGGATTTGTCCTACAACCAGGTCCATATCCCGGGGGCCAATACCCGCGGGACCAATTTCGTAGCGACGAAAGACAAGATATATATAATCGACGGAGCCAAATGCCGTGTTCTCGACGCGGCCACGGGCGGAGAGGTCGGCGTCTTTTCGCTTCCCGAGAAAGACGGCGAGCCGGCAGCGAACTGGGCGTATATGGGTGTTTACGGGGAGTATCTGCTCGGGGGGGCGGACTTCGTTTCGTACCTCGAAATTCTCAAGGGCAACGACAAGAAGCTGGACAGCAAGGCGAAATTTTTTGACAAGTACGCGAGCAGGCGGCTGGTTGTTATGAATCGGCACACGGGAGAGGTCCTCTGGTCGGTCGATGCCAAAGCCGGGTTCATTCATAATTGCATCGCGGCGGGGGGCGGGCGGATATTCTGCCTCGACGCCCTGCCGCCCTATATCAGAAAGGTGATGGCCGAGCGTGACATCGAGATACAATTGCAGGAGAGGCTGCTGGCGCTCGATGTGCGGGATGGAACGATTACCTGGGAACATTCGGAAAATGTTTTCGGAAGCTGGCTCGGCTACAGCGAGAAGAACGATATCCTGCTGCAGGCGTATCGCAAGTCGCGGGATATGGTCCCCGAGCCGGGCGACAGGATGGCGACGCACCGGGGGGAAACGGGCGAAGTGCTCTGGGACAAGGCCGTCGATTACAACGGCCCGTGTATGCTGCGCGACGAGATTATTATCACTCAGGAGACGGCTTACAGCCTGTTGACGGGCGAGCAGATTATGCGGGAACATCCCCTGACCGGTGAGCCGGTGAAGTGGGAGTATTCGCGCAACTACGGGTGCAACACGGCTGTTGCGAGCAGGAATTTGCTGACGTTCCGCTCCGCGGCGGCGGGTTATTTTGATTTGGCCGGCGACGGGGGGACGGGGAATTTCGGGGGGTTCAAGTCTGGCTGCACAAGCAACCTTATAGTCGCCAACGGGGTTCTGAACGCCCCGGAATACACAAGGACGTGCACGTGCAGCTACCAGAACCAGACATCTCTTGCACTGGCGCACATGCCGGAGGTCGAGACGTGGACTTTCAATCCCATCGCGAGGGGCGAGGGCGATATTCGTCGCGTGGGGGTCAATTTCGGCGCGCCGGGCGACAGGAAGGCCGAGAACGGGACGTTGTGGCTTGACTACCCCAGTCGCGGCGGTTCTTCGCCGGCTGTGAGCCTTACGACGAAACCGGAGGAGCCGAAATGGTTCACGCGACATTCATCGCGAATAGAGAAGGGCGTTCTTCCGTGGGTCGAGGCCTCGGGTGCGAAGGGTATCAGTAACATCAGCATCAAGCTAACCTCTTCCGGGAAGAAGAAGGTTGAATCGGATGAAGCCGGTGCCGAGAAGCGATACACCGTTCGACTGCATTTCGCCGAACCCGATGGGAAGGCACAAGGTCGGCGCGTATTCGACATTTCAATCAACGGCAAGACTCTTTTGAAGAAATTCGACATTGCAAAGGAGGCCGGGGCGCCAAATATCGGGATCGTGAAAGAGTTCACCGTAGTCCAGGCTTCGGATACGATGCACATATCATTGAAACCGAGAAAAAGAAGGGGCGAGCCGGTAATCTGCGGGATCGAGCTTATTGCCGAGTGAAATCTTCGTGAGGCTTTAGTCAGTGCCAGATTGTTGTCTGGAGCCAGGCGTCGATGAGGGTAGCGACGTCGTCCATATCGACGGCACCGTCTCTGTTCAAATCGCCGGGCTTTTCTCCTCCCGGATCGCAGTTGTCTTTAGCCTGAATTGCATAGTCGCGCTGGTCAACGATGCCGTCGTTGGTCAGGTCGGCCAAGAGGCTCCAGTTCGCAGGCGTTTTGCTCGCCTGGGCAGTTCCGCCATAAGCCCCCATATTGATGCGCTTATTGCGCGGATTGCCTGTCTCATTGCCCAGAGGGCTGCCGGGGCTGCCTGCGTCGATACAAGGACTAGTGCCGGCATCGGCCAACCACGCACTGCTCTGCGGATCCCATCGCCCGGCCTGTGATTTCAAATGGTAATCGCCCACGATCCCATGCGCATAGTCTCCAACGCGGGCAAAACAGGGATCTACATTTGTGTTTCCCGGTCCCCATGCCAAATCGGCCTGGCACGGGTCCTCACAGACGACTTCGGCTATATTACTGTATGAAATATTTGCGGCGCCTCCAGTGTAGATGGCGACTGCATCATTGTACAGAATGCAATTTGTGATTTCAGTTGTCCCGGCATCGGATATTCCAATTCCGATGCCGGAGGTATTATTCGCCAGGGTGCAGTTCTTTACTGTTCCGTAGCATTGGCTGATTGTCGGATGGCCGCCGAGGATGGGATGGTTGTTGTTGTCGGCCAGGATGCAGTTTGAAATCAGACCATCGCACCATATTATGACGGTTCCGTAATCGCCGGCGTTGTTGCAGAGTATGCAGTTGCTGATTGCAGCGTGCGTGTGGCTCTGGACGCCGGGATCGACGGACGGGTCGCAGCCTCGAATATATCCGTTGATGTTGAAGCCTCGGAGTGTGCAAGCCGGACCTTCGGCGCCGCGAAAAGTGATAACCGCCTCTAACTCGCCGGCTCCGGAGTCCGAGCCAATGACGGTTTGTTGCACTATCGCGTAGTCGTTCGGGTCCGTGCTTTGCACTATTATATTCTTTCCGAGGAAGTTGATATCGCCCGGATAAAGGCCCGGTTGGACTATGATTGTCTCGCCGTCGTATGCCGAATCGACGGCCTTCTGGATAGTTGCAAAGGCATCGCCGGGTGACAGGCCCGTATTGTCGTCGCTTCCGCTGTTGACATCGACGTAGTAAGTGCGAGTCTGGGCAGTTTGATGAATTGTAATAGTATAGTCCGGGTATGTTGTCCACTCGTCGTCGGTTTCCAGTGTCAGCAGGGCGTCGCCGCCGCCTTCGCACCGGAACACGATATCGCCGATCAAGAGTCCTTCAAGCGGCTCACGCAAGGGACCGTTATTCGCCAGGACCCACTTGCTAAGATCGGTGAGGCTTCTCTCTGCATAGGCGCTGAAGATGGCCAGCGTCTCTTCGACCGTGATCTCCATTGCCTCTGCGACTTCTTCAAGGTCTTTGTATTCTGATGCCGTGCCGGGATATGTTAAGGTGCAGCCGGAGATCGAGCCGGGGCCTTCAACGAAGAGGAAGCCCTCGAGCGGCTCCGGCGTCGATCCGTCGCCTGTGATTTCGATTACGATCTGGTCGCCGCGATTGAGGCACAGTTCGCTGCCGGGGAGCACGGTCTGGCCGTTGGCCAGTATTGTCAGTATGGCGCCTGCCGGGCGGGCCAAGAGAAGAAGCAACGCAAAGACAACCGCCATCGTCTTCATAACCACCTCCAAAAAGAGCGATTAGACTTAAAACGTATCTCCAAGCTCTACTCTCAATGTCGTTCTTATCGCTGCGAAGAATCTCATTTTTTCGCCTGCCAGACCCTTCGCTGCGCTCAGGGTGACAGTTTTGAGATAGTCACCTACAATTCCCATCCCTTTCTCGACGGTGGATTTATGAGCTGGTTCGCCTCGTCGCTGTTGGCGAATCGCATATTCTCACCGTTCCATTCGAGCTTCTGGCCGAGCAGTTGCATGGCGATGATGCCGAGCCTGGCTAATTCGGTGAGGGGTCCGCCGTAGTCGAAATTCGAGCCGGCCAGCTTGCCGTTCTTTATGGAATCGAGCCAGTCCTCGTGATGGCCCCGAACTCGCGGCAGGGTTTGGTCGGGCCGCTTGTAAGCCTGCATCTTTGCTTCCGGGATGATCCTCACGCCGCCGGCGCCGTGCGAGCCGTACATAATCTTGCCCTTATCGCCGATAACGATTGCGCCGGTTTCCTGCAACGGTCTGCCCTCGTCCAGCTCGGCCGGTCGCGGGATCCTATCCCTTCCGCTGTGCCAGAGCAGCTTGACCGGCCCGCGTTTGCCGCGCGCCGCAAATTCAAAAGTAATCACGGAGCCGTGCGGGAACGTGTCGGCATGCTCCTTCGGATCGTAATCCTCGGCCTGGGCCTGGACCGTCTTTGGCGCACCGAGGTCAAGCGCCCAGAAGACCGGATCGACCACGTGACAGATCCAGTCGCCGATAGTGCCGGAACCGAAGGGCATCCAGCCGCGCCATCGTCCCGGCAGGTACATAGGGTTGTACTGCCGATACTTGGCCGGGCCCAGCCATAAATCCCAGTCCAGAGTGGGCGGGATATCGTGCTTCTCGTCGCGCTTGCTAAATTCCCGGACCTTGCAGTGGTCCGCGGTGCAGCCGGCGTGGACCTCATAGACGTTGCCGATCGCGCCATCCCATA
>JAFGTU010000026.1 GCA_016933985.1 Sedimentisphaerales bacterium
AGCGGGCGCCAGGACCCTCAAGGCAAGACCCTCGGCAACATAATATGAGAATCCTGGCTGCCGGCCCGCGAGGCTGTCCACACCGAAAAGCGAAGTAGGAATAGTCACGCGGCAATTCAGATTCGATTCAACGAGCGGCTGTAACGAGTCGGACTCGCCGGTGTTGATAAGCAGAAAGACCTCGGCGTCCTGGTCTATCGCCTCGGCGAACGCCTTATGCCAGGTGAGGCGAATCTCGGATGCAATTGTCCGGGCCAGCGCTTGAACCAAATCGGCCTTGCTCTTCGAAGGCATGGTGATCGGGATGTTCCTGACCATCCGGACGTCATTGCCGGCGATAACGGCCAGGGTCAGGCAGGCGTCATAGAAATACACAACGGTGGCGCGACCGCCTTTGATTCGCGGATTGTTGACGGCAAGAGCGAGAAGAAATGCAAAGACAGGCGCCTCGAAAAGCCGGCTGTGGATGTGCGCACCGCCCAGCATTTCCTGCATCTCGTCCAGAGAGGTCTTGCTCACCGCGGCGGTTAGGACGGAGTATTTGCCGTCAGCGCATTTGCTCGATGAGCAAACCTGAGCGATAACCTCATCAGGGGCAATGGGGAAGCTGTTTTCAAGAGCGGTCCAGTCGCCGCGACGAAGCTGTTCGAGACCAGCGCCATCGGTCTGGACGTTGCGGAAGAAAACGGCTTCGTGAGGCATCGAGACTGCAACTTCGGCGCGTCTGTCAAAACCATGATCGGTGAACAGTGAACGAATTATCTCTGGCAGCGAGTCGGATGCGCGGCGAGTGGCCGTGCCGAAGACTTTTTCGATCCTAAAGCCGTCGGGCGTGCCCAGAATTTGCGCCGCACGCAAATGAGCCGGGCCAATATCAATGCCGATACATCGCTTATCCATTACGTTGTCTCCAAGTCAAGGTCAAAGCTCCTTGTATTGAATCATTTCGAGTTTGTTGGCGTTTGCTTTTCTTTGGATCAGCGTGACTATTGTCTGGTCGCTTCCGGCCGCACTGCCACGGGAGGTAATTTGATAGTAGTTGTCTTGCGGGCGCACCGTGGCGACTCTTTTTATGGCCTGATACGCCACAGCGGTCATTCCGGGTATATCGCGAAGCTCGGCAAGACTGCTGAAGGGCTTCTCCCGCCGACGGATGACAATCATCCGAGCCAACGCAGTATCCATATTCTCCGAGAGACTTTCAATCACGAGCTGCGATGCGTTGTTGATGTTGATCTTGCCGTCTCCTTTGACCGTTACATAGTCACGGATACGCTCGAAGACTTCGGGCGTTATTCCCTTAATCAGGAGCAGCTCCTCGGTAATATCTAAAGGCGCATTCTTGCATCGGTACGGCGGGTCGAGGTCCCTATAATAATCCGACTCGGCGCCTCGATTATCGTGTGCCACAAACGCCAGAGAAGTAGTCTCCTCGTCGCTGTCGATCCAGTCGATGATCGCAGGGATAAGACCGTAGCCGATGGTGCTATTGTGCAAATCGCTGCGATTGAGCAAGTCGATAAGCCGAAGCACCTGGTCTATTCTGGTCCTGTCCGGCGTCCCCTCGCTCGTCTTGAGAAGATTCAGATTCAGCTTGCCGCTCTCTTCGCAGACCGTCACTAAGCAGGTCCCGTCGGCAAGGGCAATCTCCTTTTCGCCGATCAACAGGCCCATCAGGCCCCATCGCTCGGCATCGCTGCGTTTCAGAGCCGCCATTGCAATGTTGAGGCCCGCCTCGGCGCAGCTCAGCGCCTGCGCCGAGATCTTGAGGGCATCCGCTGCAAGGAGATTATCACGAGACTCACCGTTGAAGCCGAAAAGCAGAGCGCCGAGCATTATGATCGTGCAGAGAACGACCACAAGAATGAATCCTTCGCGATGCTTCTTTGTTCGGTTAGCTTTCATTGCTTATCCGCCAACGCTGTCATTTTGCCTTTTATTGTTTGCCTGGATTGAGACAATATACTTGTGCAACGGCGCCGTAACTGCATTTTCGACCGCTTTCATCTTCGCACGCGATACTAATCCTCACTGCGCCGGGCAGTGCTTTCTTTTGGTTGAAGTCCCATTCGTCCATCCACTGCCGGTCATCTAAGAATGCCAGCTCGATACTCTCGATACTTCCAATGACCGCCGTAAAGTCTCTGTCTTCGGCCTGATCGGTCGGTCTCTCGACAAATCTTCGCTGGCTTATACTCAACGTCCGCGTGCTCTTGTCGAATCTATATACAACGTCTAAAAGCCCGTCCTTGAAATCATCCAGCCGGGAGAATCGAGCAGTGGTTACAAAATGCAGGATTTCGCCGGTCGGCGCGACGAAGTCGCCCTTGAAATAGTTGACCGGCTCTTGGATGATACCCTGTGTTTTCCCAAGCATCTTCTCGACCGATGCCGGGGAAGCCTCTGCGGTTTCAGCATAGGAGCAGCGTATCTGGCGAGTCATCTGCTGCAATACGCCGGCGGCGGACTTGGATGTCGTCATCATGGCCTTATAGACCTCGGCGGATTTCGCAGTCGCAAAATAGCTGCCATAAACCATAGAGACAATCGAGACGACTATGGCCATCGCAACGAACATCTCAACCAAAGTGAAGCCGCTTCTGTTCACTCTGTATTTCATCGCAACCTCCCGTCGGCAACGCAGGTTGACATTTGCAGATGCTTTCGTCCGACGCCCTGATTCCAGGCGACATCGACGGATATCTCACGCAATCCGGTCAACCCGGCCTCGACTAATTCGGGCAATTGAAAATCGCTCACCTCCGTCCGCCATCGAAGCTCCAGAGTATCATCCTCCACGACGCCGGCTTCGACACCGATTTCGGGGTATCCGAGGGCCAGGGTCTCGGCGATTTTTCCCCGGGCCAGCAAGACGGCCCTGGAAGTCGCCTGGGCGCTGTCGGCCATCTTTATGCTGATCAGGTGGAGCCGCAGTAAACCCAACAGGGATATTGAGACTATCGCAAGCGCCGCAAGTACCTCAACAAAGGTAAAAGCAGCCGAAGTTGTCTTACATTCTGCGGCTATTCTGTCATTGAGCAGACGCATATTAGCCGACCTCATCAAGATTCCAGCTTTCGATGTCGGCGTCGTCTTTTGCCCCGCCGTCCTCACCGTCTTTGCCGTAGGATTCAAGGTCATAATCTCTGTTGTGGATGCCCGGCGAGACATAGACATAGACATTACGCCAGGGATCCACCGGGACCTTATCCAGATAGCCGTCGCTGTTGTAGCCTCTTATGCCGGGGCCGGCGACAAGGACCTGGAGGCCTTCCGATGTTGTCGGAAATCGGCCGGTGTCGGTCTTGAAAAGCGCCAGAGCCGATTCTATGCTGCGAATATCGACCTTCGCCTTCATTCTTCTGGCCTGCTCGGGCCGATTGAGTATTCGCGGCATAACCACCGTCGCCAGCATACCTAAGATCACTACAACAATCATAAGCTCAATCAACGTAAAACCCCTGTCGGACGGGCACAACCGAGTCTTTTTTGTTCTCATTGCTGAATGAACTCCTCTAAAGCGCCTGGTTGATATCGAATATGGGCAGCAGAATCGCCAGGACAATGAAGCCGACCACCGCACCCATAACAAGAAGTATTGCCGGCTCGAGGAGCGAGACAAGCGCCTTTGAGGTCTGCTCGACCTCGTCGTCGTACATATCGGCGATGTCTATCAGGCCGTCTTCTATGCCGCCGCTGATCTGGCCGGTGGCGATTATGTGCAGGACGATAGGCGGAAAAAGCCCCGTCGCTCTCATCGCCTCTGCAATATTAGCCCCCCTGCCG
>JAFGTU010000186.1 GCA_016933985.1 Sedimentisphaerales bacterium
GGAGACCTCTGGGGCGACGGTTGGATAGGGGCTTTTTGCATAGAACTGTCGCAATGTGCTCCGAGTTACCCGAAGACTTATGACGTCGTTATGCCGCAAGACGCGCAGAATCCGGCCACTTTCTTGGGAGAGAAGATCGGTTCGGAAAAGGCAGAGTATCTGTGCGAGTTGTGGGGCAGGTTCTTTGATGATGCGTGGGTAACGAGCGAATTGTTCACACAAGAGCAGAATATCGCCGCCGAGGCTTTTGCGGTGGCAGTGTGGGAGATAGTCTATGAGAACTTGCCGGAGTCGCCGGCGATGTGGGATGTGGCGGTCGATGGCACGGCCGGCACACTTGGCTTCCGCTGCGAAAACGCTGATATAAGTCTGGCCAACGGCATGTTACATTCTCTTGACGGCACAGGGCCTAAGGCTGATTTGAGGGCCTTCACAAACGGTTGCTACCAGGACTACATCGTCAAGGTGCCCGAGCCGGCAACGATTGTACTGTTGGGCCTGAGCTCACTAGCATTGATCAACAGAAAGAAAAAATAAAGCAGAAATACTCATCGGGGGGGCGCCTTTGGTTCGGGCGCCCCTCTGCCCCCCAAGTGGGTTAAACGCGGAGATGCCCGGTTGCCACCTCATTTAACCTGCTGGTTACAGCAGGTGAATTTTTTTGTTGACGGCCACAGGATTCGAGTACGGGGGCAACACGCCGGCGGAATTTCGCCAACAAAGGTCTTGCGTCTCTACTGCGAGGCGTTATACTTGAACCGTTGGCAAGATTTCTTCGGCAACCTTGGGGGCGGTGAGTCAACGGCAGCTTGGTTTTGGCAGGTGGCAAGAATGACGGGAAGGAGTCCGAAAGTCGTCGTGATCGGGAGCACCTACGTCGATATGGCAGTTCGGTGCAGGCAGATTCCGTCGTCAGGTCAGAGCGTTGTGGGCTCGGCCCTTTCTTACACTGCGACCGGTCCGGGGCCATGCCAGGCGGGGCAAGCAGCGCTTTGCGGGTGCGAGGTACATCTTATCAGCAAGGTCGGCGGGGACCCGTTTGCCGAGATGGCAAGGAAGTCTCTGGCGGAGTTCAAAGTAAATGCCGAGTATGTCTATGCCGCCGAGGCCAAGAATACCGGCATTGTGGTAACGTTGGTCAGCGGGACGGGTGAGAACGCGGCGTGTTTCTACGCCGGAGCCAACAGCGCAATACAGGGCCAGGATATCGACACAGCCGAGCAGGTCATCTGCGATGCCGATGTATGCCTGATGCACGGCGGGCTGCCGCGCGAGGCGATTGTTCGGGCTATTCGCTGTGCGGCTGTGCACGGGACGAAGACTATCCTCGATCCGGCCCGAGCGGTAGAGTCGCGGTGCATCGGGGGCCAGGCGGAGGGCGACCTGCCTATGGAGTTTTTCTCGGTGGATATTCTGATCCCCAATCTTTGCGAGGCTGCCGAGATCACGGACAAGTCCGCTGCTACGATTCGCACCGCCAAGCTCATCGGATCGGAGTTGATAACGCGCGGGGCAAAGTGTGCGATCATTACGATGGGCAGGCGGGGCTGTATGGTGGTGGATAGGAACGGCGCTGATCACATACCGTCTTTTGACGTCGAGCTTGTTGACCAGACCGGGCGGGGCGATGCCTTCGCGGGCGCTCTGGCGGCCTCATGTGCGGTGGGGGATGATATTCGGCAAGCGGTTAAGTTCGCATCGGCGGCAGGGGCGCTCGCCTGCACGAAGTTCGGCTCAATCGAGTCGATGCCCTCGAAGGCAGAGATCATCCAGCTTCTCCAGAAAGAAGGCCTCGATGTGCTGCCGAACATTCCATAGCCGAGGCGGATAGACAGACCGTGGCGCAATTGTGCCCCGCAGGTTCGCGGGGGGGCAATCATCATCGTTGTCCATCAGTACTCCAGACTGCCAAGTACACGTCGGGAGAGTCCTTGCTCGGGTTGCCAGCTTCTTTTTGAATGGGGGCGACGGTGACCATTGCATCCTTTTGGGCATCCGAGGCGATTGCAGCAGTCCCGGTAGCGGCGGCGATTGCCTTTGGTGTGCTGGCGTAGGAATCCGTTTCAAAGGTCGTCCAGAGCAGGCGTTTGGAAAAGTCGGGACTCACTACAAGGACAAATCCGCCAGCCTGTGCGACGGCCTTTCCCTCCACCGTCGGGAGGTTTTGTTCGTCCATCGAGTATGTCGCTACGCCTGCAACATACACGTTGCCCTTCTCGTCGGCGGCTACTGCTGCCATCCTGACGGCATTGCCCCGGTTGTCTCCTTTTCGGGCCAGGAGGAACTGGCCCTTGAGCAGCTCGCCGGTTGCGGGGTCGAGACGTGCGTAGTAGCTGATGTGATTCGCGGCGGTGTTATAGGGGTGGTTGTACTTATCGCCGATTACCTGGTTCTGTTCGCCGAGCTTCCTTGGATTGAAGCGGAAGATAGAGTTTCCGCCTGCGCTTTCTGCGCCGAATACGAGCTTGCCGTCGCGTCCCAGAGCGATTCTCAGTCCGCGGCTGTCGGCCTCGTTGCCGTTGTCGCACTCGTTGCCGGTCCACTCGTAGTTGGTCCAGGCCCTGTTTCCCTTGAGGTCGTAGGCGTACATGAATGCGACCTGGACGGGGCAATTCGGACAACTCTTGTTCAAGGCCGAAAGGCGCTTGTTGTCGAAACCGACCACGACGACTCTGCCGGTATCATCGTCCACCGCCACATCCTCAACATAGCTGTTGCGATGCAGAATGAAGGAACCGACGAACCCATTACTTTTGAATATGGTCACGCGTTTTCCGTGCAGTGCGGCGACGGTTGCTTTGTTGCCGATTGCGATTCGCCTGCCGTTGCTTGCTACTGCTCCGCCGCCGTCAGGGTCAAGCTTTCTGTGCCAGAGGATTTCGTTGGCGTCGGGCGAGAGCAGTGCGGCGCCGAAGTCGCCGATTACTGCAATTTGGCCGTTGCTCCTGTTGACCTCCATATCGTCCACACTGCCGCCGATGCGAGTGAGCGAAAGCACTTCGGCGCCGGTCGCGTTGAATCTGATTACTACGCCGCTGCCGCCGCCGAGCAGCGCGGTCGGGGTCTTTCCGAATTTGTCGCCGAGAATTTTGCCTGCAAAGACGATTGATTTATCCGGCGCAACGTCGATTGCGGAGGCCTCATCGGCCTGCGGTCCTCCCAGATAGGTCGCGCCGCTCAGCTTCAGGTCTGCGCAGTGAACAACCTGCGCCATCGCAAGAATCACAAGAGCCAAGGAATTTGAAAGATGCAGAGATATGCGATTGTTCATTTTGGCACTCCTTGATATTTGACGGCTTTCTTGGAAAAGTGCGATCCGCTATTTGGGTTCTATGAGCAGGTATTGCGGGCTTTGGGATGCCGTTATCGTTAGGCCGTTGTCGTCCCACTCGGGAGCGGGCAGTTCTTTCTGTTTTGCGAGCATATCGATTAAGATGCCCTTGCCTGCGGGCAGGGGGAGGGTGACTTCATGGTCGTCGCGGGTGGTCCAGAAGGCGACGGCCCGGCAGGGGTCTTTGGCCAGCAGCAGTGCGAAGTCGCTCTCGTCGCCCAAGCCGAGCCTCTTTTCGACACGGCAGCCGGCGAGCTGTTTTGAGAGGACCGCGGCGGCGGTGTAGGCCTCTTTGAGCTTGAGATCGTGCATTACGGTTCCGAAGTGGTGCTCTCGCTCATCGGGGTTTGTGCCGTCGTTCTTCCAGTCGTACCATATACTGACGGGGATCTGCTGATAGAGGTTGATGAGGAATTCGCGGGCTAAGTAACGGGCCTGCATCTCGTCGGACAGTCGGGCCTTGTCCCAGTTGATGTTGGAATAGCCCCACTCTCCGGAGATGATGGGTATTTCCTTGCCTTGGGGTGCGTAGCGTTTAATCAGCTCGCGGAGGCGGGCGTAGTCCTTGATTACGGTCTCCGGCGGCTGCGGACGATAGGGGTGGATGCTCAAGACGTCGATCCATTGGAGCAGGCCGTTCTTGAAGCAACCTTCGAGCCAGTCGAATGGGATTGTCGATGTGGCCGGGGCGACGAGAAGGCCGGAGGGGTCGGCCTTTTTGACGAGAGGGGCGGCTGCTTCGACGAGCTTGCAGTAGTCATCGACGCTCGGCTGAGGCGTCCAGAACTGCTTGATATTCGGCTCGTTCCAGACTTCCCAGAGTATGCCTTTTCCCGCATACCTTTTTGCCGCCGCTTCTGCGAAGGCCGCGAATGCCTTTCTCCCTTCTTCTGTGCGGACGGAGCGGTCGGATTCGTAGAGGTTGTTGCTGTAGTCGAGGATGTAGATTATGCGGATGCCGCGCTTGGCGCAGCCCGCGGTGAGGGCGTCGTAGCCGTTTCTCTCGAAGTTGTAAGTTCCTTTTTCTCTCTCAATACCTCCCCAGCCTAGGTCCATCCGGATGAATTTGAAGCCGCCGTCGCGGATCAGGTCGAGGTCCACAGGGTCGCCAGTGAAATGGATATTAACGCCGAAGCCGTTTGGAACGGCCAACTCTGGGAGCGGAATTGCAGCGACAGCAGGAACGACCGCGATGCACAAGAGCAAAAAGAGTCCGCCTATGATGCGGTGCGAGACTGTGAATTTGGGAGAGGTCATGCTTGGCCTGCCTTTCTTGATTTGGTTATGCCGGTTCTGTGCGTACGTAATGCCAACGAACAGGATTATCGCAATCAAGGCCGGTCCTGTCAAACGCTAGTACGGTATTTGCCAGCCCTGTCGGCGATGCGCTTTCAGACCTTACGTGACGGGTCATTGTGAGCGAAGCGAAGCAACCTCAGTCTCTAAGCGTCGGAGATTACCACGCTTCTGCGGGGCTCGCAATGACCACCCTTAAACCGACCGTGATAGACCGTCATGTTGATGGGCGTATGCGTGTTAGGCTGAACCACAAAATCGTGAAATTTCAATCAAATGCGCAGGGGGTTGGGAGTAAAAATCGGAAATTTGAAAACTTTTTTTATTCTTTCGGGGCGAAAGACTTAGCGCGATGGGGGTGACAAAAAAATCGTGAATTTTCGACTCAAACGCGCAGGTTCGCCTAATTGTAGAGGCGCATCAGTCTTTGGCGTCCGGCAGTTGAAAGCTAAAAGTTGAGACGGAGTTGAGTATGGGATTTGAACTGGATATCTTCAGAAGGGCCGGCGAGGACGAGCTTGCGGCGGATTATGTTGAGTGGCTTATTGACGAGCAGTCAGCGAATATCCAGCGGCATTTCGGCAGGCTCTGGGAGTACTACGCCAACCCGATGGTCGAGGCGGCCGGGCCGGGGGCCTGCGAGAGAAAGGTTAGCGAATCCGGACGGTGCTATGTCCAGGCCCAGGAGTATGGGCTGCCTGCGAGGATAACAGGGCTGCTGCACTTAGCGAACGCGGGGGTGCTGGGCGGCAGGCCTGTCAAGGACATTCAACGAAAAGAAGTTGTTATCGAAAACGATATTGCGTGGCGAATAAATGCGGCGGTCGATTTTCTGTTCGGCAAGCCGATAAGTATTGTGTCAAGATCGCCAGATAGGCCAACAAGTGAAAAAATTGAGCAGGTCATAAAGGCGCTGTTCGCGGCCAACGGCGGGATAAGCTTCTTTCAGGATATGGCGGTGCTCGGAAGCGTCTATGGCTTTGTCGATTGTTTCGTCAGGCCTGGCGAC
>JAFGTU010000187.1 GCA_016933985.1 Sedimentisphaerales bacterium
ACATCCCCCCCAACGTCATGGTCGGCGCCCAGAAACGCCATCAGGAACAGAAGAATCCCCGAACATATACACACCGCCGCATAAGTTATCAGCAACATCGTAAACCTCTCCTTTCTTTCTCAAACGAGAGCTAATACTACACGTTTCTTTTGAGTCGCTCCAACAGAACTCAAGCCATCGTGTCAACGGCCCCGGCCTACCGCACCACCTGCCGGCATGGCGAGGTCCGACGGCTTGAGGCCCTTCTTGAATTTGCCCACGCCGATATCGTTGGGATTATAACTGCCGATGAAACCAACCTCGGCCTTTGCCGGTATCTTGTCCTCCATCTCCAGCGCCCAGTAGCAGGCGTTGACCATAAGCCGGCGAAAACCTTCGCTCTTGAAGTCGGAGGCGTGGCCCATCGTCGTGGTGAAGATGCGGGCCGTCTTGCCCTTCTCGCCGGTATAGCTCTTTGTCCACGCCACGGGCACGGGTTTCTTCTCCAGATTAGGCTCGTCTTTCGGGTCCATACCCTTTAGCACGACGCCCATAATGACGGGCTTGCAGTCGCCTTCCAACGTGGTAAGGCCATAGACATCGGACGGCCCCCAGATATCTTCGCAGCCCTTAACGATGGGATGATTCTCCATGCCCTCGGCTATCACGCCGCGAGTGCTTTCGACATTGTGGTGACCGTAGTGATTTATCCACGTCTCGCCGAGCACCATCCGGCCCCACCCGCCTTTGGGGTCGTTGCTCTGGAAGCTATATTTTGCATACGGGCTGCTCTTGTTCCTTGAATAGTTGAATGCGTGCGTTGCGGTCCGCAGGCCGATGATAGGCTTGCCGGAATTGGTGTAGTCGATTATGTATTTCATCTGCTCATCCGGCAGTTCCCGAAAACGCGTGAATATCACCATAAGGTCAGCCGTCTCGATAGCCTCGAGACCCGGGATATTGGTCTGCGCACTGGGATCGATCTCGCCGGTCTGCTCGTTGAGGGAAAACAGCGCTGTGCACGTGAAACTGTGACGTATAGCCAATATCTTGGCGAGCATCGGCATTAGCTCCTCCGAGCGATATTCATCGTCGCCGATGACAAAAACGATGTGCTTGCCCTTACCCGGCCCTTCCCCCCAGCCTTTGAATACCACTCCCGGCCCCGCATCAGCGGCCCGGCAGCCCAGGAAGCCCAGCCCTGCTGCTATCAGAACCCACGACCTAATCAGATTCGCCATTGTTTTCATATCCGGCATCCTTTCATCAAATCGAGTAGTCCTCACATTCGACCGAACAATCACGCCCTGTAATCTACCAGACCCCGGTCAATCCCTCAAGCACCTTTTTTCACCACCAGAATCACCACGCGCGTCTGAACATGCTCGCATACAAGCCTGACTTTGAGTATAATCTGTGGTAATCACAGAATAGAAGAGCCGTTGGAAACCGCTCAACAGTACGGCATATACTTAGGAGCCTCTGAATGAAAGGACAAACCGCCTCAGCTAAGATTAGCATACAGGTAATTGGGCTTATCCTTCTGATATCGCCAATCCTGTCGTCGTCAGCCGTTCAGGCCGAGAACTGGCCACGGTTTCGGGGGCCTAACGGCCAGGGGATCAGCCAGGTAACAACCATCCCCGCCAAATGGACTCAGGACGACTACAACTGGAAAATCACCCTCCCCGGTACCGGCTATTCCTCCCCGGTCATTTGGGACGATATGGTCTTTATTACCTGCTCGGAAAAGGAAAAGGGCAACGCGAGGCTGATGGCGGTGAGCGTCTCAGACGGCAAGACGCTGTGGGAGAAGGAATTTGCTTTCACGCCCTACCGGATGAACCGTATCAACAACTTCGCCGCCTCCACGCCTTCGGCCGATGCCGACTGCGTCTATGCCCTTTGGCCCACGGCGGAGACCACGCTACTGGTTGCATTTGACCACAAAGGCGAAGAGGTCTGGAAGCGCACCTTCCCCGGCGTCAAATCTCAGCACGGCCCGTGCACCTCGCCGGTCGTCCTCGGTGATATCGTCGTCTTCACCCACGAAAACGAATCAACAACCGACCCGGATGCGCCCAGCTTCTGGGTCGCGCTGGACCGCAAGACCGGCAAAGACATCTGGCAACTGCCGAGACAGACCGGCCCCAAAATCTCTTACTCAACGCCGTGCGTTTTTCCGTCCGCCGATGATCCCCAAGTCATGGTCTTCACCAGCTTCTCTCACGGCGTATCTGCCGTCAATCCGCGCACGGGAAAAATCGTCTGGGAAGCCGGCTCGGCTTTTACCAGCCGGGTCGTCAGCTCACCTGCCGTCGCCGATGGTCTCGTGTTCGGCGCGTGCGGCGACGGCTCCGCCGGCAAACACATTATCGCCTTCAAGCCGACCGATGAAGCAGAGCCAACAGAAGCCTACAAGATCACGGGCGGCGCCGCCTCTTATGTCCCCACGCCGGTTGCCGTCGAGGGATTGCTATTCACCTGTCACGACCGGGGCCAGATCTCCTGCCTCCGCGCCGCGACCGGCGAGCTGCTCTGGCAGGAAAAGCCAGCGGGGCGATACTACGGCTCGCCGGTGTGGGTGAGCGGCAGGCTCTACGTTATAACAGTCGATGGCGAAGTGGTGGTAGTAAAGGCCGGCCCGAAATACGAGCTTCTTGGCATTAATCCCTTAGGCGAAAAGAGCCAGGCCACGCCCGCCGTCGCCAACGACAGAATGTACCTCCGCACTGATTCGCACCTTATCTCAATAGGAGTCAACAAATAGTCCTTATCGAGGAGACAACGATGGCACATCCGCTGACACGACGAAGGTTCCTGTCCATAATCGCATCCGCCGCGGCGATACCTGTTATCAGCCCCGCGCTTGCTCCGGCGACACAAAAGAGCAAAATCCGTAGGGTGAACGTTCTCTTCATCGCGGTGGACGACCTGCGCCCGGAGTTAGGGTGCTACGGCCGAGAGTATATCGTCTCGCCGAATATCGACCGCCTCGCAAGAGAAGGCCTGCTCTTCGAGCGGACTTACTGCCAGCAGGCCGTCTGCGCCCCATCGCGAATCAGCATACTCAGCGGCACCCGTCCCGACACGACAAAGGTCTATGTCCTCAACACCCCGCTGCGCAAGGCAATGCCCGATGTCCTTTCCCTGCCCGAACACTTCAAGAACCACGGCTATGAAACGCTCTCCATCGGCAAAATCTACCATCACCCAAAAGACGACATGCAGGGCTGGACGGTCGAGCCTTATCGAGCGGGCACATTCCCGGAAGGCGCATGGAAAGGCAGGGGCTACCTGAGCAAAGAGGCAATCGCCCAGATGGAGGAATACAACAAGGCCAATCCTAAGATGCAGGGCCTGGGTCCGGCCTTCGAGGCCGCCGACGTGGCCGATGAGGCCTATCCCGACGGCGCCAATACCGTCCACGCAATCAAAGAACTCAACCGCCTCAAAGACAAGCCCTTCTTCATGGCGATGGGCCTCTACAAACCGCACCTGCCCTTCAACGCCCCCAAGAAATATTGGGACATGTACGACCGCGCCAAGATCAGGCTGGCCGACAACCCGTTCCTGCCCAAGAACTGCCCTTCGTACGCCCCCACCAACTGGGGTGAGCTTCGCAACTACTACGGCATCCCGAAGAATGGCCCGTGCTCCGATGACCTGGCCCGCCAACTCATCCACGGCTATTACGCCTGCATCACCTATATCGACGCCCAGATAGGCCTTCTCCTCGACGAACTGGACCGCCTCGACCTCCGCAAGAACACCGCAATAATCCTATGGGGCGACCACGGCTGGAAATTAGGGGAACACGCAAGCTGGTGCAAACACACCAATTTCGAGCTCGATACCCATGTCCCGATGATCCTGAGCCTCCCCGGCATGAAGACCAAAGGCAGGCGGACGACCGCACTAACCGAATACGTCGATATTTATCCCACCCTCTGCGAGGCGTGCGCACTGCCCATCCCAGACCACCTCGAAGGCCTAAGCGTAATGCCCTTAGTCAAAGACCCCGGGCGGGCCTGGAAAAAGGCCGCCTTTAGCCAGTATCCGCGAGGCAAGGTAATGGGCTACTCGATAAGGACCGAACGTTTTAGATACACAGAATGGCAGGATAGAAAAACAGGCAAAATCCTCGCACGCGAACTCTATGACCACAGAGAAGACCCGGATGAGAACACAAACGCCGCCGACGAACCGAAATACAAAAGAGACGTCACCAGCCTTTCCAAGACGCTGAAAGCGGGCTGGCGAGGCGCCCTGCCCGGATAGCATTGAATTTGGAAATTGCGCGCCCATCCAAAACTACAGAGGCCCGACCGTAAGGGAGGGCGTCCATTACCCCGGCGCTAACGCTTCGGGCTTGTATCCGGTTTCTCGCCGCCGCAAGCGCCGACCTCTATCATCAAAGCTTCTTGACGCGAATGTTGCGGTACCATACTGGCTTGCCGTGGTCCTGGAATCCGAACGCACCGACCCTGGCCGAATCTTTGTACGCCGTGTTGAACTTATTCTTCGTCCCGTCGGGATTCTTGTGCGGCTCGGTCCAGTTGTCCAAATTAATATCGATTATCTGCTGGTCGTTCATCACGACGCTGATGCTCGACCCTTTGGCCATAATCGTCATCCGGTTCCACTCGCCCGCCGGCCTAGCCGTATTAACGCTCGGCTCCTGAATATCGTAGATCGCCCCGCAGTCGTACTTGGTCACCTTCTCCCTGCCGTACGAATCGTATATCTGCACCTCAATCCCCGTTTGCACGGGGTCCTCGATATCAGCGGTACGAAAGAAAACGCCGCTATTGGTTTCCTTATCGACCTTGAATTCCAGATCGAGGATGAAATCTCCGTACCGCGCCTTGGTCCAGATACTTCCGCCGCCCTTTCGCGTCAGCACCCCGTCCTCCACCGCCCAACTGCCCGGACTAAACTCGCAGTTCGACAAATCATCCGCAATCACGGCCTCCCAGCCTTTGGTTGCCGGATGAGTAACCAAAGGCCCCTTAGGCCCACCCACACAAGACCCCAAAACCAAGGTCATCGCAACGGCCAAACCAATCAATACTACCCTTCTAAACAACATAACATGCCTCCATACAAAACCACATTTCCTGCTGATACAATCAGGCACACGGCAGTGAAGTTGTACACGCCAAGGCCAAATCATACAAGCGTTTTTCCACACGAACAATCCCTTGGAACAGTCCCCATCCTCTAATATACCAGATTATTGGCGGTTTTGAAACGCGAAAAGTCCTGTTCTGGAAACCTCACGAAGGCTGGTATCTATGGGATCCCAGGCGAGGCGTTATTGACCTGGACGGCATAGCACAATCAACGACCGGCCTCCAGTGGGTAGGCAACATAAACGACAACGGCCAGATAGTAGCCATTCAGCCTTCCAAATCCGGCCAGAACCACATCATCATCCTCACGCCAAAAGACAAATCGAAGCCAAGCGACAAATAGGCCCCCAACAAAGCCAGGCCCTCGAATTGCCGACGCAATATTGGGTTTTTCTCCCTTCTTGTTTTGTCGGCATAATGCATCTGTCACCGGCTCACTTGCTTGGGGATTTTCTGAACTGAAACGCGTATAAGTCCGCGTCGCGCATTACGAACCGCAGGCGAATCGGCCTGCCGGCGAGCCCGCCAATCGCGCTTTCGCCGTTCCACCTGACGATGCGGTTGACCTCATTGGCCGTATAAATCTCGTCGCAGTCGGCCAGCGTGTAGCCTGATATCGGCCCGCTCTGGTCATCGAGAATCTCAACCTGCACCTGGCCCGCCGCCGATGTATCAATGTTCAGCACCAGCTCACCACCATCGAAAGTCACGACCGGAGTGACAAACTCGCCTCCGGAATAGCCGGCTCGCACCGATATGAATCCGTCTCGCCGAATCACCAGCCGAGCGATGCCGTCGGCCTCTTCATC
>JAFGTU010000188.1 GCA_016933985.1 Sedimentisphaerales bacterium
ATTTCGTGCCTTGAGAGAATCCTCCTATAGCGTTGAAAATTTGCCTCATAGCTTTCCTTGAGTTACCAACTCCATCTTTAAGCTTGTAGGTTCCGGGAGCTATACACCCTGCCAACTGATAGGGCCAGTTGGCAGGATGGATGTAGATACGTCCGTTGCTGTAACTTCCGAGGACGCGTATTGCTTCTTTCCTTACTCCATTGCTAGACGTCCAATATCCTAACTCGCAGTTGTAATTCCCAGGTCGAAGGTACTTGTATCCATCCCCTCGCTCAATCGAGTGGTACTGTGTTTTCCCAACCGTGAGCGTTCCCCTTTTCCCGTTAGCACCTTTTGAATCCCGCACGGTAATGTTAGTCCGCTTTAACTTGATTGTGGCCATACTACCATCTCCGATCTCTTAAATATGGTTTGGTTGCTTTCTGCTTTGGTCGATATTTCCCAGATAATTGTTGCTCAGTTGCCCTTTCGCCGCAAGGCGTCCTGCGGATTGCACGGTTTAACACTTTTCGTGAGACACTCCTATGAAATTCAAGCCCTATAACACCAAACCTACACTGCAATTTCAATGACTTTCCGGCAAATTCACCACACCATGTCGCGTAAACCACAAGAAAAGCGAGTTATTCGTGTGAAAATCCACTTTTTCCTGTATATCCGGGATGATTTTCGGGGTGCGGGGTTAGTCTGTTGGTGTTGTGGGATTTCTCTGATGGTGGTGACCCCGGCCACGGGTGCCGGGGCTAGACGGTGGGTCAGGTCGTGGTTGGATTTGTAATTTGGCGGGTCAGCTCGTTTAGGAGGGCGCTGGTTTCGGGGTCGGCGTCCTTGGCGAGGGATATCTTGTTGCAGGCGTGCATTACTGTAGTGTGGTCTCTGCCGCCGAGGTGGCCCCCGATTTCTTCGAGGCTGTGCTTGGTGAGGCTCCTGGCCAGGTACATGCAGATTTGTCGCGGCATCGTGACGCTCTGGCTCCTCTTTTTGCTCTGCAGGTCGGTGAGGCGGACGTCGAAGTGCCTGGTGACGACCTCGATGATATCTGTGATGCTGATATGCCTTGCCGCGAGCTTGATCTGGTCGTCGAGTGCGGTCTGGGCCAGTTCGAGGGTAATATCCCTGCCGGTGGTTGTCGCAACGGCCTGGACGGTTGTGAGGGCGCCTTCAAGCTCCCTGATATTGGCCTGTACCTTTCTGGCGATGTACTCGGCTATTTCGTCGGATATTCTTAGCCCTCTCATTCTTGCCTTCTTCTGGACGATAGCGACGCGGGTCTCATAGCTGGGCGGATCGATCCCTGCGACGAGGCCCCAGGTGAACCGGCTGATCAGGCGGTCCTCAAGGGATGGAATCTTGCCGGGGGGGCTGTCGCCGCTGAGGATGATCTGCTTGCCGTTGTTGTACAGGGCATTGAACGTGTGGAAGAATTCCTCCTGGCTGTGCTCTCGCTCGCGGAGGAACTGGATGTCGTCGATGACGAGCATATCGACGGTGCGGAACTGGCTCTGGAAGCCGGGCAGGTTGCCCGTCTCAATTGCGCCGATGAAGCGGTTGACAAACTCCTCGCAGCTTAGGAATTGAATTACGGCTCCGTCGGTCTTGGTATGCGCCTCGAAGCAGACTGCGTGAAGGAGGTGGGTCTTGCCGAGGCCCGAATTACCGTAGATGAAGAGCGGATTGTATGTATTGCCGAGAGACTGGCTGACGGCGAAGCAGCTTGCGTGGGCAAGGCGGTTGCTGGGCCCGACCACAAAATTCTCAAAGGTGTAATCGGGATGGAGCCTGGGGCCGGGCAGCAGGTCAGCGGCCAGGGCGGGCTTTTCCTTCTTCGTGTCAACGTTGAAATCCACGGAGATAAGATGGCCCGTTACCTGCTGGGCGGCGCGCGTGAAAGAGCTCCTGCAATTTGCCCGGAGGAACTGAACGGTTGCCTCGTCGGGGCAGCCGACGGCGAGCGAGCCGCCGTCAAACCGGGCAACCTTCAAGCTGTCGAACCATTCGCGGGTGTTGGCGGGGTCGAGCACCTTTGCGCGGTCGATTATATCGGCAAAAACATCTTCGACTTCTCGGACCGCCACGCCACACTCCTTTATGGATGAGAAGGGCCTTTGCCGGCTGCCGGCAGCGGCCAATCACACATCCTTGCTCAACGTTCGGCCGGGCCAAACGGAAAGACCACACACATTCGAGACAAACCCTTCCCCGAGAACATAATATGACGCCTCATCCGAAAAGGGCAACAACGCCCAAAGTGTAACCGCGGTCGAAAAATCTGTCAAAAAAAATGCCCGTCTTTCCGGCAAAAATTTTTGGAAGGTACAGCGGCTTGTGCGTCACGAGCCGGTTGCAGCTTTCCGCTGAAGGCCCGGCCGGAGAATTAAAATCTGCGGCGTGCTTGAATTTTCTGCAAATCGGTATATCATCGAGGCTGCGTTATAAGATTTGACCGAGCCTGTGAGCGGCCCGGGCGGCATTTTGCAGCAGTAAAGGGGCAGTAGTGGGAATATTCAGCAAGACGGCCGGGTATATCAGGGACCGGCTGGGCAAGACGCGCGATAAGATAAGCAGCTCGCTCTCAGCGGTGCTCAGCATAGGCAGGAGGATCGACGACGGCCTGTTGGACGAGCTTGAGGAGACGCTGATACGGGACGATATCGGGGTCGAGACGACTGAAAAGCTCGTATCGGAGCTTCGGGAGGCCTATCGCGGGAGGCAGATTGCGACAACGGACGACATTGTGCCGTTCCTCAAGGAGCATATCAAGAGCTACTGGCCCGGCCACGACAGGCAGCTTCGGACGGCCGAGACCGGGCCGACCGTCATATTGGTCGCGGGCGTCAACGGGACGGGCAAGACGACGAGCATCGCCAAGCTGGCTTACATACTCAGCCAAAACAATAATAAAGTCATAGTTGCGGCGTGCGATACCTTCCGCGCCGCCGCGGTCGAGCAGTTGAGCATCTGGGCCGAGCGGATCGGCGTGGAGATCGTTAAGCATAAGAGCGGCTCCGACCCTGCCGCGGTGGCCTACGATGCGTGCCAGGCCGCCGTTGCCCGCGGGACGGATATCCTGATTCTCGATACCGCCGGGCGGCTGCACACGCAAAAGGACCTGATGAAGCAGTTGACAAAGATCAGGGACGTGGTGACCAGGCAGATTCCAGGCGCGCCCAACGAGGTTCTGCTGGTGCTCGATGCGACTACCGGGCAGAATGCGATCTCTCAGGCAAAGATGTTCACCGAGGCGATTGACGTTACCGGCATCATTTTGGCGAAGTTAGACGGGACGGCCAGGGGCGGCATTGTTATCGCCATCAAGGACCAGCTCGATATACCGGTCAAATTCGTCGGCTTAGGCGAAAAGCCCGAAGACATCGCAGAATTCGACCCGGATAAATTCGTCGAGGCGCTCTTCGGCTGACCCGCAATCTTGGCCGAAGGATTATGATGCGCAATAGGCACTGTGTAGCGCTACTTTTTCCACGGTATTCCGAGATCCTTGCATATTTTTCTCGCAAGCACGTCCTTAATCTCATTGTGCCTCGGAACCGCAGACCTCTTGTTCAGCGCCGGATTGGACCACCACGAATGCCGGCCTCCTTCCCTGATGAACGCGCAGCCTTGAGATCGCAGATAGCTTAGCAGCTCCTTTTTCTTCATATCGCTATTTGCTCTTCCTGAAAATCGGCTCCCAGAGCGGCTATTGCATCCTGCCGATTAAAATCCAGGGCTTCTCTAAGCGTTACTTTCAGGCTCTCCAATAATTCTTTATGCGTGCGTTCCTGGCAATTGACGCCGGGCACCTCTTCGATCCACCCTATCCACCAGTCCCCATCCTGTTTGGTCATCGCAGTATATACTTTGCTCATATTAGTGCCTCGCGGTCTCTAACGAACCGTATCATAAACCGTTTCTTCACCAAGTATTCTAAGACAATGAGCACCTGTTGTCAAGGAGTTGTCAGCGTCCGCGTCTTTTCTCGTTCCGACTTGGAGATGCCATTTGACATGCCACGGCGCATCAGGTATTCTCACCGGGCGATGGAAAATTCGCTTAAAGGCGCAGAACATGGGTCATTCAAGTAATCTCTCGTTGCAGGCTACATGGGTCATCGTAATGGGCGTCG
>JAFGTU010000189.1 GCA_016933985.1 Sedimentisphaerales bacterium
CGCAAGGCGAATCTCGTCGCCCGCAGAAGCGAACGTCAGTGCATCCTGTAAGTAAAGATAAGCGTCGCTCCAGCTCGATCCGGTATTTGCTCCAGAGGCGTTGTCATCAACATAAATTATCTTCCCCGAAGCAATCCCGGCAATAACCGACGCCAGGATAAGAATACAAACGGCATTCTTCATAGTTACCGCCTCCGTCTTCTATTTTATTTAATGATTATACGCTCTGCCGGCCCATTATGCAAGCATTTTCCGCCGGGTTGGGTCAGATACGGCGAATCTTCCTCCTTTATTCAAGCATCGAGGCCAAATTGTCAGAAGACTCACGAAATACGCTTCACGCGCACAACTGCTGCAAATCGCTCAGGGTAAGCTCGGCCAGATTCCCTACGACTTTGTCGGCGTCGAGTTGTGCGGCATCGTAGGAGTTGGTCACGGCGATTGTGTGCATTCCCGCGGCCTTGGCGGCCTGGAGCCCCCAGTTGGAGTCCTCTATGACAACGCACTGCTTCGGCTCAATCAGTTCGCTGCGATTGGCGTTGAGTTTCTTCAGGGTCAGGAGGAATCCCTCCGGGTGCGGCTTGCCTTTCTTGACCTGTTCGGCCGAGACTATTGTGTGGAAGTACCGCCGCAATGCCGCATCTTCCAGTGTTATTTCAATCTCCGGCAGCAGCGCCCCGGAGCATATACACATCGGGATACGATTCGCCGACAACATCGCAAGGAAATCGCGAACGCCCTCGATGAGCTTGCCCTCGTTCTTGGCAAGGTGCTCGAAGATAGTTGTCTTTTGCTTCACCAGGCCCGCTATTTGGCTTTGGTCAATCCCAAGCCGACCCGCATCAATGAGGAATCGGAAGCAGTCCACATCGCTAAAACCCAGGTATGTCTTGTAATATTCCTGAGTCGTCAGCTCCACGCCGTGCTGTTTGAGAACCGTGTTGAAGGCGCGGAAATGCAGGACCTCCGAATCGGTAATGACCCCGTCAAAGTCGAATATGACCGCCTTTAGCATAGCTCGCCACTCACTGCGCGGACACCGGACCTATAATGGCTTCATAACTGCTGAACGTCGATTTATCGCCGGCGGCAATGAGCTTTGCCAGCGCGGCAATCTTCGGGGCGTGCCTAGTGACATGCCGCCGGGCGACCATTGCCTTGCGTTCTTTCATTGATACAGTCCGCCCGTTCCGGGCGGTTCCGTTCTCGGCCAGAGGAACATCCATCTTCACCTTCGTACTCGCCTGCCCGCAAAGCAGATACCCGTGAATCAAATCGACCGCAATATCGACCAGCGCCCGCCCGTAGAGGTCCATATAATCGTTGCCCCGCTCCTTCACAAAGGGAATCGTATCCTCAAGAAGCTTTCTTCCCTCGGCGAGTGCGGCGAGCAGGTCTCTGACCTCATCGTCGTAATCAAGTTCTGCCAGTTCGGCGAGAAATTTCTCCGCCGTGCCGCTGCAGACGCCGCGAACCGCTGCGATAATCTGCAACTGGCTGGTTCCCTCGTAAATCGTCGTTATCCTCGCATCCCGCGCGTGGCGCTCGACGGGGTAGTCCCGCATAAAGCCGCTGCCGCCTAAGACCTGAATCGAATCGTAAGCGATGGTGTTGCACATCTCGGAGCAGTAATATTTGCTCATCGGCGTTAGCATCGAGGCGTATCTTTTGTACTTCCGCGCGTTATTCTTGATCTCTTTAGCTTTATCTTGAGGCGGATTCTCCGACTGTTTCGCGTAGGCGATCTCCAAATCGACAAGGCGTGAAGTCTCATACAAAAGCGCGCGACCGGCCTCGATAGCGATCTTCATATCGATCAGCATATCGCGGACGGCGGGGAGTTTTTCAATCGCGACCCCGAACTGCTTCCGGGTCGAGGCATAGTCGCGAGCAACGCGATAGGCCGCCTCGGCAATGCCCAAGGATTGCCCCGCGATGCCGATCCTTGCGCCGTTCATCAGGCTCATAACGTAAGTGACCAGTCCCCGCTGCCGCTCCCCGATTATCTCGCAGAGCGTATTGTCGAAGAATATTTCGCAGGTGGGCGAGCCGTGGATGCCGAGCTTGTCTTCGAGCCGGCGAATGTGGACGGTCGGTCCCGACTCGCACACAAACAGGCTGAGGCCCAGCCCGCCGCTGCGGTCGGCCTCGCTGCGAGCGAGGACCAGCAGAACGTCCCCGCAGCCGTTGGTGATGAATCTTTTGACCCCGTGCAAAAGCCAACTCCCGTCGCCATCTTGAAATGCGCGAAGCTTGACCGCCTGCAAATCGGAGCCGGCGTCAGGCTCGGTCAGGACCATCGCCCCGGTGACCTTACCATCCGAGAACTGCCGCAGATACTTCTCTTTGATCTCTGCGGAAGCGAAGGCATTGATCGTCTCGGCGATGCCCTGCAGGCCGAAGATATTCATAAGCGCCGCGTCGGCGCGAGAGACAATCTCAATAGCCATCGAATAGACCAGATTCGGAAAGTTCAACCCGCCGAAGCGGTGCGGCAGGGTAAAGCCCATCACCTCGGCCTGGCCGAGCTTCTCCAGGGCCTCCACCGTCCCCCTGGGACGAGTGACCGTGCCGTCTTCATTCAGAGTGTTGCCCTGCCGATCCACATCCTCGGCGCGAGGAGCAATGAATTCCCCGCTCAGCCGGCCCAAGGAATCGAGGACCATCTCGTAATTCTCAATCGCCTCTTGTGCATCGCGGGGCGCGTGCTCGAATTCGTCGGCAAAGCGAAATCCCTCTTCGCACACCTCGGCCAGGCCGGCAAGGTCGATATGCCTGAACAAAAACTCAATGTCACTATTATCTCTAAAGAAGTTCGCCATAACCAATTTCCTTTTTGCCGCCAAGACACTAAGACACGAAGTTTTAATTTTTATTTAATGCCTATCCTCTTTGTGCCTTTGTGTCTTCGTGGCTAAGGTGCTTTCCCTTTAATGGTCTTAATCATCAGCGGGACAATCTCATTCAAGTCGCCGAGTATCTTGTAATGCGCCACCTGGAAAATGGGGGCATCCGGGTCGTTATTGATGGCGACGATCTTCTGGCTCTGGGCCATTCCCGCCTGATGCTGAATCGCCCCACTTATTCCGACGGCGATGTAAAGGCTTGGCCGAACGGTCGTCCCGGTCTGGCCGACCTGGTGGTCGTGGTCGATGAATCCCAGGTCAACGGCCGCCCTGGTCGCCGCGGGCGCGCCGCCGAGGCAGTTGGCCAGGTCCCAGACAAGCCGAAAGTTGTCCTTGCTGCCCACTCCCGCTCCGCCGGCAACGATAATCCTGGCGGCCTTGAGGTCAACCTTCTTGGGGCGCTTGTGCTCATCGAGAATCTCCAGCGGCAGGTGCTCCAGCGACAGCTCGACCGCCTCCTCGATAATCCGGCCCTTGCGCGAAGTATCGCCCTGGGGCATCGGCATCACGCCTTCACGAACCGTCGCCATCTGGGGCCAGCGGTCCAGATTGATAATCGTCGCGACGATATTGCCGCCGAAAGCGGGGCGAATCTGAAAGAGCAGATTCTTATGGACCTTGTTGTCCTTAGCGGCGGTATGGTCGCCGATCTGCAAGTCCGTGCAGTCGGCCGTCAGCCCGGCCTTGGCGGCGCTGGCGATCCGAGGCGCCAGGTCACGCCCGGCAACGGTCGCTCCGTAAAGAACAATCTGCGGCTCGTGCTTATGGATAAGGTCGTACATCACCTTGGCGTAGCTGTTGGTCTGGTATTGGCCCAGCAGGGGATGGTCGGCCAGATAAACCTTATCCGCACCGCACTGCACCAATTTCTTCGCCAACGGCTTGACCTTATCGCCCAGGAGCGCGGCCGCCAGCTTCACGCCGAGGGTATCGGCCAGCTTGCGGGCCTTGCTCATCAGCTCGAGCGGAGTATCCTCCAGCCGACCGCCATGCTGCTCGGCAAATACCCAAACCTCGCCTTTCCTGTTTGCATCAATCATAAATTCGTATCTCGTATATCGTATGTCGTGCCATCGGTTCGACACTGTCATTCCTGCGAAAGGAGGAATCCATGTTTTGAATTTTGCATTTTGGTCATTCGTATTTGTTTCGTATTTCGTGCTTCCGCCGCAAGGCGTCCTGCGGAGTATTTCGAGCTTGTCTCACGCTATTGTTTTCTCTTCAATCAGTTCATGTATCATATCTGCGATGCCGTCAGGTGTGGGCTCTACGTCTTTGCTCTCTTTGGCTGCGAGGACAACGCTCTGGATGCGGTGCACCTTCGTGGGCGAGCCGCTCATTCCGCACCAGCTCAGGTCGGCTTCAACGTGATCGAGGCTCCACTGCTTGATGAGCAGGCCCTTTTCCTCAAGCGACTTGGACCGCAACTTGATCAGTTCTGCGATCTCCGCGGCGTCGGCTTTGGGGTTCTCGGCCTTGATCTTCTCGCTGATCTCGATCGGCGTGCTCGCCTTCTTATATTTCATCATCTTCTTCGCCGCGGCCACCCTCGGCTCGTTGGCCTCGCCGATGACCGTCAGCAGGACGGGCAGCTCAGCCTTGACCTGCTGCCAGCCGTTGCCGATATTCCTCTGGGCCGTAATCCTATTTCCGGAAAGCTCGATAAGCTGCTCGACGTAGGTAATCTGCGTAATTCCGAGCTTCTCCGCCAACTGGGGGCCGACCTGGGCGGTATCGCCGTCAATTGCCTGCCTGCCGCACAGAACGATATCGTAGTCCAGCTTCTTGACGGCGCGGCTGAGGATATAGCTGGTCGCCAGGGTATCGCTGGCGGCACAGCGCCGGTCGGTGATAAGAATGGCGTCGTCCGCCCCGCGATAGAGCGATTCCCGCAGGATGGCCGCCGCTGCGGGCAGGCCCATCGTGATAACCGTGATATGCCCGCCGAAGCGGTCCTTAATCTCCAGGGCCGTCTCCAGGGCGTTGAGGTCTTCCGGGTTAAATATCGCCGGCAGGGCGGAACGCTTAACGGTCCCGTCGTCGTTCATCACATCGCCCGTAATCCGTTTGGTGTCAGGCACTTGCTTAATCAGCACAACACACTTGTAAGCCACTTAGAGTCTCCTTGTGGTTAGCACCCCAGATTCTCAGATTTCAAGAAGGAAAGACTAATTTAGCCAAATCGCCCCGTAAGTCAACTCAAAACTCACCGTTTGACCTGCTATGGTAGCGGTTGCAACTCGTTTTGGCAGGCTGGCAGTGGTCTGGATGCAGCGCAAATCCATAAAAGCGGCAAAAAAACCTTGCCGAGCAGCCTCGATGGCTGTAACATTAAACGTTTTAGAGAAATCAGAGCCGAATCGCATAAAGTGGGCTTTTTGGAGGCCGGCAAAAGTGGCTAACACCAGCGACATCCGCAATATCGTGCTCTTGGGGCACGGCGGCAGTGGAAAGACATCCCTCGCCGAGGCATTTCTGCACTTGACAGGGGCTACAACCCGCCTGGGCAACGTGGGCGACAAAACGAGCGTCTGCGACTTCTACGACGAAGAAAAAGAGCATCAGCACTCGATACAATCCTCAATCGTTCACGTCAACCACGGCGGCAAGCTAATCAACATCATCGACACGCCCGGCTACCCCGACTTCATCGGCCCGGCCATCAAAGCCATACCGGCGGCGGAAACGGCCCTGATAGTCATCTCCGCGGCAGCCGGTATCGAGACCAACACGCGAAAAACATTCGAGCTGGCCAGTAACGCGAACAAGGCAAGAATCATCGTCATAAACAAGATGGACGCCGAGAACGTCGATATCCCGGAGCTGATAAAGAACATCCAGGAGTTCTTCGGGCCGCAGTGCCGGTGCGCGAACCTCCCGGCCGCCGACAAGGCGTCGGTAATCAACTGCATCGAGAACGATTCCGGGGATTCACCGGTCATGGACGTTGCACAGGCTCACACAGACCTCATCGAAAGTGTAATCGAGGCGGACGACGACCTGATGGAGGCGTACCTCGGCGGCGAGGAGATTGCATCTGAGAAGATAGCCGCGGTCTTTGTGAAAGCACTGCAAGCCGGCACAATCACCCCCATAGTATTCACCAACGCCCGCAACGAGGTTGGCGTTACAGAGCTGCTCGACATCATCGCAAAATACACCCCTTCGCCGGCACAAGCGGTCCCAACCGAGCTAAAGGACGGCGATACCGTAACTCAGCTAAACGCAGACCCCGGCGGACCGCTTGCGGGACTGGTTTTTCGCGTCGGATTCGACCCTCGCTCGAATATGAAGTTCTCCTCGATTAGAATCTTCAGCGGGACAATAAAGTCCGACACAGGCCTGCACAGAAACGCCGAGAAGAAATCCATCCGGCCGGGCCACATCCTGAAAAGCCAGGGCGGCGAGACAACGGAAACCGATGCAGGTGTAGCCGGCGACATTATCACCCTCGCCAAGGTCGAAGAACTCAAAACCGACGACCTCATTCACGACGGCAAGGTCGCAGGCGTCTTCAAACTAATCCCAACGCCCGAACCAATGTTCTCCCTCGCTCTCGAACCTGCGGCAAGAGGCGATGAGCAGAAAATCGGCTCGGCCCTGGATAGGCTGTGCGAGGAAGATCCCTGCTTCAAGACCAGCCGGGATATGCAGACAAAGGAGCTGGTGGCAAGCGGAATGGGCGACCTGCACCTGAGAATAATGCTCGAAAAGATGCACAATCGCTCCAACCTCTCGGTAACGACCAAAGAGCCGAAAATCCCGTACCGAGAGACTATCACCGCCAAGGCCGAGGGCCACTACCGCCACAAGAAGCAGACCGGCGGCGCCGGACAGTTCGGAGAGGTCTATCTAAGAGTCGAGCCCGGCGAACGAAACAGCGACCCGCCACTTGATTTCAGTTGGGACATCTTCGGCGCCTCGATCCCGGGGCAGTTCGAGCCCGGCGTCGCCAAGGGAGTGAACGACGTTATGCAATCCGGCATAATCGCGGGATTTCCTTTGCAGGATATCAAGGTTTCGATTTACGACGGCAAGTACCATCCGGTCGATTCAAAGGAAGTGGCTTTCCGCGCGGCCGGCAAGGGCGCATTCATCGACGCCCTTGAAAAGGCAAAACCGGTGCTGCTGGAGCCGATTGTGAATATGGAAGTGACAATACCCGCCGAAAACATGGGCGATATTGCAGGAGACCTCGCGTCAAAACGGGGCAGGGTCGTCGGACAGGACATGCTCGCAGGCAATTTCATCGTAATCAAGGCGCAGGTCCCGCTGGCGGAGATCAAGCAGTACAACAGCCAGCTTAAAAGCGTTACCGGCGGACGAGGAAGCTACTCGATGACGCTGAGCCACTACGAGCTTGTCCCGCCGAACGTTCAGCAGCAAATAGTAGCGGCGCACGCAAAATCTAAAGAGGTAGAATAACGATGAGTGATTTTGAATCGAACAGGATCAGTCGGCGTCGGGCATTGGGGGGCGTGCTGGGGGCTGCGGGAATTGCGGCGGTCGGTGCGGGAAGTCTTTCTGCGGGACAGCCAGCAGGAAGCAGCGTTGAGGGCAAGCGGGTGCTGGTCGCCATCGGGGAGTTCAGCGAGGGCATGGAGACTTACTATATGGTCTATCGGCTGATTGAAGAGGGGGCGGTGCCGGTTGTGGCGGCGGCGAAGGCAAAACGGGTGCAAATGGTCGTGCACGATTTCGACCCGAAGTACACTAACTATACGGAGAGCCTCGGGTACCAAATCGAGGCTCAAGTGGCGTATAAGGATGTGGAGCCGGGCGGGTATGACGGACTGCTGATTCCGGGAGGCCGCGGGCCGGAGGAGATTCGCCAGTATCAAGAGGCTCTTAAGATCACGGGGCACTTCTTGGATAAGAAGCTGCCGCTCGGCGCGATGTGTCACGGTCCGCAGGTACTGTATGCGGCCCGCTCCATCAAGGGGCGTAGGATAGCTGCGTATAATGGGATTCGTGCGGATATTGAGCTGGCGGGCGGCGTCTTTGTCGATGAGCCGGCTGTGGTGGACGGGGCGCTGGTCACATCTCGCGGCTGGCCGGATTTGCCGTACTTTATGCCGAAGTTCCTGAAGGTCCTGGCGGGTAAGTGAGTTGTGGCCGCGCCACAAGTGGGTTTTACGCCGCTAAACGCATACAAAACTCTGGGCCAAGTAGTAAACGGGGGTGCTGGTTCCTGCTATTTCAAGCGGAGTCCGCCTGGGCCGACGATGTCGGCTTTGATTGTGTCCGTCTTCAGGTCGTATTCGATTTCATCCGCGAGCATACCGTTAACCATGCACGGGAAGGACTCGCTGCCGGTGACCTTCATCAATTGCTTTGCGTGGTCGTAGAAGAGTCTTCCGCCAATGAACTCGCGGTCCTTGGCCTGATATGTTATTCCGCCGGAAGCGATGAGAGTGACCAGCTCGGTGTCGCCGGCGGCAGTCTCTACGAGGTCGGCCTCGACGTGGTTTGCGGTGACTATGCGAACGTCGCCGAGTTGGCCGCTTCTGATGGGGATATATCTGACCACAATGGGCCCATCCGCTGCGGCATCGGCGATGATTAGATTCCTGCTCTTGAAGTACTTGAGGCTGTCGAAGTTCTGTATGCGCGCCCAGCAGGGCCTTTTAAGGCTGAATGCGCCGGCGGCGTCGTTGGGGTCTTCGACGAGATGGGAATTATCCAGCCATATTTCCGCCGGCCCGGCGGCGGTGAAGAGCTCCTCATTGGGGTCATAATCGAATCTGCGGGATATCAACTCTATTCCGCTGAGCTGCTTATCTCCGGCCATTTTCTTTGTTGCAAGCGTTACAACTCCGCCGGAGGCCGTCAGGTGCTCAATGCCCACAGTTGAGTTTGAAGGCCGCTCATTGCTGTCGGCCGGTAAATCAACGGTTATTCTCTGGGATGAGAGAATGTAATGTTCAACGAAATTCGGGCTCTCTCGCAAAACTACCGCCTTGGAATCGCCCTCGAACAGCACCTGATTGGCGGCGGGGAGGAAACGGGCCTGTTTCTTGGCGGTGAGCGCAGCGGGAAGCGGGGCGGCGTTCGGCTCATTACTGTCGAAGGCGTCCACGTAAGATACGAGCTGCACAGGTCCGACAGCGATAACATCCGGGACACCGCGTGCTTTCCCGGCAGTCTGTTTGGGCAGATTCGCAATAAACCTGGGCGAGGTAAGGGTGAAGTCCGGCTTTGAGGGAAGGGCGACCGGGCGCATAGTGCAAACGCAGTTGACGTCGAAGACGACCTGATTTGAATCCGGTATGAATCTTGCCTGGTGCTGGGCGGTAATGCTCACCGGAGCCGGAGGCTCGCCGGTGGCGGCAGCGTTGGAGTCCTCGACGTAGAAAACCAGCTCGACCGGCCCGGCTGCCACGACATCGCCTGGGCTTCGAGTTCTGCCGGACGTATCCTTGGGCATATTAACGGTGAACTGCGATGCCGTTAAGGTGACGTCTCGCTGCTGCTGCAAGCCTTGCTGCGGCATCTTCAGCAGGCAGTCGCCGTTGAAGATCGCCTGGTTCGAGCGTTTGACTAAATGCACGGCTTCGGTCGCCGTTACTGTCACGGGGACGCTGGTTTCGTTGGGTTCGAGAGTTATCATGCTGCCGGTGTAGAAGACGAGCTCTGCCGGGCCGGCGGCAACAGCATCTCCGCTGACGGAGTTGTAGTCGATTCTTTCTGTCTGGAAGGTCGATCTTCCGTTGGGATCGTCAAAAGCCGAGGGACGATACGCAGACCCGCGCAGGTTATCCGTTTGGGCCCGGGGGAAATCGGCGAGGGTCCTCTTTGAATTCATCGGGACAATGAGTATGCCGTTGTCACAGGTTACTACTATCTCGATCATCTCCTCCGCCGGGGCAGTGGGGGGATTGGGGGGATTGGGCTTGGGGCCGTCGGCTTTGAGTGCAGCCACAGGCTCCCTTTCAGTATCGGGGCCGCTTGTATCGACGAGGCTGTTGGGGTCTTCGACTATGAGAGTCGTTGACCACAGGATGTCATTTATGCAGACTTCATTGCGGGCGAAGATAATTTCATCAGGCGTATCGACAACAACGTTCTCACTGAGGATGCACCTATAGTATTTCGATTGTTCGGGCTGGGCCGTTTCCGCGGGCGGAGTCGTTGTGCCGACAGGCGGCTTCTTGGCGGCGCCCTGCGGTGTAGAGACGGCGGAATCGGCTTTCGGGGCCTTCGCCGGGGTTTGTTCGGAAGATGTGGAATCAAGCCTTGAGACGGAAGCGGCAGCGGAGCTTCTCATTCGCATCGAATCCAGCCGCTGCAGGCGAAGGTAGTCGAGCCGCTGGGTCTGGTCGTTATATACAAATTCCAGCCCCTTGCCGTATATGTTCATATCTTCTGAGACGAGTTTGACCGGGCCTGGCGTCGAGAATTGGGATTTGTCGCTTACAAAAATAAGGTTGTCAAGGTGGATTGTGGTCTCCCGGTATTTTTCTTGCTCGAGGGGCAGAATACGTATTGTGACGTTGCCCTGGAACGTTGCATCCTTTGGCGTTGAGCGCTCGCCGACGGTTAGTATCTCCGTAGTCCCATGGTCGGCGGTGATGTCAAACTGGAATTTCTCCTGATAGACCTTCATCCATGGTTTATCCACTTCCCAGGTGTCGCCAACCGTTCGGACAAGCTCCGCGAATCCAAACTCCCTGTCGATTTGTTTGGTTTTTGGGTTGCGGTGGATGTAGGTTGTCCCCCTGAGCACATCGACCATAGCAGGTCCGATTCTGCCGCCCTGGCCGTCGAAGGTCGGCACATTGATGTCGTTGACATCCGCGCCGCCGCCGATCTTGATGGGCGGGGTCTTGCTTGAGCGGCTGTACATAACGTATGCGCCGACGATGATCGCCAAAGCGACAAGGCCCACGAGTATTTTTCTCAGAAACCGCATTGTGGTCCTACTCAGGCCTCCGGCAGATACCTTTTCATAAGGTCCTGCCACTTTCCTTTAGTCTTTAGAATATACTCTATCACCTCCCGTACCGCACCTGCGCCTCCGGGCCTGGCGGTGACGTAGTCGGCGTATTCTTTCAGCTCGTTATCGGCATTTGCGACGGCTGCGCCGAAACCGACGCAGCGCATAACGGGCAGATCGGGCAGGTCGTCGCCGATATAGGCGACATTCTCCGGCGCCAGGCCAAGCTCGTCAAGCAGCTTCTCCAGGGCCGGCAGCTTGTAGTGGCAGCCCTCCAGGACGTGCTCGATCTCGAGCTGCTCGGCGCGTATCTTCGTGGGCGGCGAGCTCCTGCCGCTGATGATTGCCGTCTTGAAGCCCGCTCTTTGCCACAGACGAATTCCGTGGCCGTCCCGCACGTTGAAGGATTTTGCCTCGCTGCCGTCGGCGTTTACAATTATCGAGCCGTCCGTCAGGACTCCGTCAACATCCAGCACGAGCAGCTCTATTTTGTCAAGGCTCTCCATTCTTGGCTCTTATCCCACGATCTTGATTGTCAGGATATCCTGTACGTCTATAAGTCCTACGGGTCTCCCCGCCCCGTCGATGACCGGCAGCTCGTCGATCCTGTACTTGTGAAAAATAGCCGTCGCTTCGGCCGCGAGAGCGTCGAGCCGGATTTTCTTGCACCCCGCCGTCATAACGTCGCGCGCCTTGCGGCTGAGGGCCTTGGCGCCCTGCGCGGTCATCAAGCGGCGAAGGTCCGCATCGGTAACAATGCCGGCCAGCACGCCGGCGGCATCCACCACCATTACGGCGCCGTGGCGCTTGACGTCGCAGGTTGCCGCGAGCAACTGCTCGATAGTATCATCGATGTTGGCCAGCGGCAGTTTCTCGCCGGGCCGGAACATCATGGACTGCTCGACTGTCATGAGCTTGGCGCCGAGCGAGCCTCCCGGATGGAACCTGACGTAGTCCTCGACGCTGAAATTGCGGGCCTTCATAACGGTAAAGGCCAGCGCATCTCCCACGGCGAGCATACACGTGGTCGAGACGCTCGGGGCGACTCCGAGCGGGCAGGCCTCGGTGATCCGGCCCATGCACAGAACCACCTCGCTATGCTTGCTGAGGGTGGAATCCCTCTCTCCGGTCAGCGCAATGAGCTTTACGCCCAACTGCTTGACAAGGTTTATCAGCCGGGTAATCTCGTCGGTCTCGCCGCCGTAACTAAGCACCATAACAACGTCGTCGCTTCGCAGCCGCCCCAGATCGCCATGGACGGCCTCGGCAGGATGCAGAAAGTGGCTCGGTGTCCCGGTCGAGGCCATAGTCGCGCTGATCTTTTGGGCGATGATTCCCGCCTTGCCGATCCCGCTGACGATGCAAGAGCCCTTGCAGGCATAGATCATCTCGACCGCCCGGGCGAAAGACTCATCCACTATATGCGTAACCGAGCTGATAGCCTCAGCCTCAGCCTCGATAACCCTGCGTGCATAATCAAGATCGAACTTCACTTCTTTCTTTGCTCCTTACCACTCTTCAGGAACCTCATAGAACTCCGACGTTTTGAGAGAACAACATCGGTTGATCAGACTTCTTCGGATACAGCTCAAGAAACTTGCACATAGCTTCTTCTACATTGAGTTCTTGCGCAAGGCGCAAGAGGTCCAGGCGTCGAAGAATATCGAGGGTAATAGGACGCTTGTGGTCCCAGAAAATAAATGCCGAAAAGAAATCGGTGGCAATTTCCGAATTCACAAGCCTGGCAAGAAACCCGGCTTCATCCTCTGTCCTGCATACCAGAAAGTAACAGGTATCATCAAGTACTGCGGGTTTCCCGGCATGAGGACCAACAACACTGAACGCCAGATTCTTGTAGAATCCTGATATGGCAACCTTCCAGGGGGCAAATGAATAATCACCTACGCCGAACACGGAGAACTTCGGACGATTATGATAGACGGAACTGGCGCGCCGGCTCAGGAGATCAGCATGTTGCTGCAGATACTTCCAGGTCTGGGGGGCCAAACGTCGAATTTGATCCGTATTCTCGCCTATGACCTGTTGAGTGACAAGCATCCAGCGAGACGGACGAGGGTTATGGGAGTTGGCGATATCGGAGCTCTTGAGCAGCGGGAAGAGATAGGTATCTTCCAAATCGACAAGTTCGCCAAAACCATTTCTATAACTCTCCTTCTCCTTAGAAAATTCCATGACCTTGGCGCAATCGTGTTTGATGCCGGATCTCCACTTGTAACGTTCTTCGCCTTCAAGATGCTTCCACCGCTCGAAACTGGGGATACTTGCGACAAGGCGTCTTTCTCGCAATCCGAAAACCGCAGCCTCCGCGCCATACTCCTCGATGCTGTCATGTACCGAGCAGTCATAGCTGCGGACAGACGCGGAGGAACAAACAACGAGCAAACAAGCGGGTACGGAGGCGCCAAAATAGGTTAAGGCATCGACGGCATACATATCAGAGGACTGAATGTGTTGCCCTCTCTTCCAGGCGTAGTGGAGAGCCTTCCTTGCAACAGAGGTTTTGCAGAGCATTGCCAAGACGGCTTCTCCTCCGTCGATCCACTCGATAGCGCGATTGAGCAGCCACTCTGAGATATCGAAATTGCCTTTCCCGGTAATGGCGTCAATGCCACGGTAATCATGGTAGTTGGACTTATCGGGCAAATTAGAGCTTTTGAGACTGCCGAGTTCCGCATTAGTAATCCATGGCGGATTGCCTATCACAAGGATCGGCTGCGGCATAGACTCCAACACAGACGGCCAGTTGAGGTGAAAGAAGTCGGCTTGCATGACCTTTATAGAGGCTGCTGTTGGCGCGAACGCCGCGGCCACAGTGCGCGCCGCCTGTACATGTTCTTCGTTGATGTCGATACCGACCAGGCTTTGAACGCCCGTAAAATGCTCAAGGCAGGCCTGGAGAAAACTTCCTTCCCCACAACTGGGCTCGAGAATAGTCGCCGGCCTGAATCCCCTTTGAGACAACAAAGAGCACACCTTACGCGCAAGCTCAATCGGTGTCTGAAAATCTCCAAATTCTCTTTTCTGCTTGTTGTTCACTCTATGTCTCACGTGGTTAATTGAGCCTGCGAATCCCGTCCATCAGTGACGCCAAAGATTGAAGATTCTGCGTTGGCCGATTGAGCTTGAGCAAAAAGTCTCGCTTCTCGGCAGAGCAGGTCTATAGTCAGTTTCTGCTTCATCCGTTCAATCCAACAACGCCTTGATGGCAGATCGTCTTATCACAGCTTCACAACGGTTCCGCGGTCATTGTAACAGACCAGGTCGTGTTTTTCTCCTACGTAGTCGGCCATCGAGTGAATGTTAATTCTCTTCTCGCTGGCCTGTTCGATTTCGAGAATGACGGCTCGTTTCTGGTTGTGCAGGTAGTCGGCAACCTCCGGCGAGACGGAAAGCTCGACGCGTTTTATCCGCTTATCCGAAGCCGAGAGATTCAAGAGCCGAATAATCTCGATAGCAAGAGATTCGTGGCTCTTAACGAAGCCGGTCCCGGCACAGTGGGGGCAGGCAAGGTAAGTGCTGGACTGCAAAGAAGGACGCATTCGCTGCCGGGTCATCTCGACGACTCCGAACCTGCTTATCGGGAGTATCTTCGAGCGGGCCCGGTCGGTTTTCGTGGCGGCGCGGAAGGCCCTTTCCACTTCCTTTCGATGCCGGGCGTTTCGCATGTCGATAAAATCGCATACTATCAGGCCGCCGAGGTCCCGCAGCTTGAGCTGGCGGGCGATTTCCTTGGCAGCTTCGACATTGCTCTCGTAGGCCGTCAGTTCGGCGCTCTTCTGCGTCTTTGACCTGCCGCTGTTTACATCAATAGCCACCATTGCCTCGGTTTGCTCTATGACGACGGAGCCGCCCCCTTTAAGCTCGACCCGCCTGGCCTGAATCTTGGCGATCTCCTCCTCAATCTTATACTTGTGAAAGAGGGGCATCTTGTCGTCGTAATAGTGGACGCGCCGTTGAAGACGCGGCATGACTATCGAAAGGAAATCCCTGATCTTGCGCGTGACAGCTTCCGAATCACACAAGATTTTCGTGATCTTATTGTCAAAAACGTCTCGAAGCGCTCTGAAGACCAGGTCCGACTCCTGATAGAGCTCGCCGAGCCTGCCCTCGCTGTCTATCCTCTTTTCAATCGCGCGCCAAAGCCTCTGCAGGTATCTCAGGTCGTTTTGAATATCCTTCTTGGAGCATCCATATCCGGCCGTCCTGATGATAAAGCCCTGCCCCTTGGGCGGATCCAGCTCGTTTAGAATCTCGCGCAGCCTTTTGCGTTCGTCCTCGTCCTCTATCTTGTGCGAGACGCCCTGCCTTCTCATCCAGGGCATCATAACCAGGTACTTTCCGGGCAGAGCCAGGTACGTGCTTAGCGTAGGCCCTTTTGTCTTGACGCCCTCTTTGGTAACTTGGACTACGATCTCCCGGCCCTTTCGCAGGCAGCTCTGGATCGGAGGACGCTCCTTTAGGGCCTTTCTCCTGCCGATGTTCTCAACTTGCGTATCTTCCTTGCCTCCCTTGCCCGAGAAATATCGCGGGTGCAAATCGCTGATATGCAGGAAGCCGTTCTTGCCGGTGCCGAAGTCGATGAAGGCGGCCTGTATCCCGGCTTCGATATTGGCCACTTTTCCCTTGTAGATATTGCCGACGTGCGCGCCCTGGCTGGCCCTTTCGACATAAAGCTCTTCGAGCGAACCGTTCTCAACAACGGCGACGCGGCACTCCTCCGACTCGGCCACATTAACCAACATTTCTCTTGCCATACTTTTCCTCGTCCCTAAATTTGTTGTTCGTTTATCACCTTCGGACCCTGGATTCACTGCCGGCTCCACTGCACCGATGTGCGCTTAATGGGCCGGACGAGCTGGGCAACGTCCAGACTCAGGATATCCAGGATCTCCTCCACACGTATCGAGCCGCACGAGTTGATTTCACATTCGACGGATACGCATCCGTCTTTCAGCTCGATCGACTTTAGAAAGCTCCGGACATCGACATCCCTGAATCTCGAAGCCTTCTCATCGACCCGCCTTCGCAGCACCAACGTCTCGCCTGCAAGCAGGTCCTTGATTCTGTTTCTCAGTTGTTCGTCAAGATACTCCGGCCTGACCGCCAGCAGGTAAACCGCCGAGCGGGGTAGCGGCGTCCTGCCGCCTCGAACGGCGCTGCAAGAGAGAATCTCGCAGCCCGCGGGCAACTGCTCGCTCAGCCGCATCTGAACCCGGCCTCCCAAATCGACAGCGGCGTCCTCGCCGTCATCGCATCGCACGACAAAGGCA
>JAFGTU010000004.1 GCA_016933985.1 Sedimentisphaerales bacterium
GACAAAGAAACCCGTTTACTAAAATTATCTCAACTAACCAATATTGAGTGAACGCTTACGTTAGTTTTAATTTGTGGGTGTGACCCATCAAGCGTTTCTAAACTGAGGGAGAACCCCCAACATAAAGTTGGGGGCTTGCGATGGTCGGGGCGCGGTTGTGGTGTGGAGGGTAGGAGATTGCCACGGCCCTTTGGGCCTCGCAATGACGGAGTGGCGCATAGGAATTTATTAATGAGGCGGAATTCGTCTTCCGTCTTTTGGTGATTATGTCATCAATCATCCCAAAGAACTCGAACTTGATTGGAGAGTCGTAAAACCTTCTGCAACAATAAGGTATACTATTGATAACCATTGGTATATTGTGAAGGGAGATAATATTAGAGATTATGGTTATGAGCAATATCACGATCTGAGCCGGAGTGTTTTGGCTTCTCGTTATTATTGCGGATCAACCTTCTCATGGGGAGATAGTTATATTCAGACATGTGCAAACAGGAATGCGAAGACCGGAAACCCTACAAAGTGGATACAGGTTGGTACAAACCATCACATCGTGAAGGTAACTCAGGACATCGCCAGTTTTTACGCTTCTTGAAGTATTCTCTGATGAGTTTTCGTAGTTCGCAGATATTGAGTTCATCTGCCAGATACCCATACAGCATTTCGCGTGGCTGGCGAAGTATTCGGGCGGGCAGTTTTCTCTCCCGTAGTATTTCTTCTGCTTCGTTGCGCCATAATAGTCGGGCCAAGCATATCGGGTCGACGTTTATGTTCGTTTGAGCCCTACGAATTATGTTAAAATTGATAGCTCCTCTTGGACCTCTTACAGACACTATCACTCCCCACCATAGAGGGATGTGATTTTGAATGGAATTGACGTAACGGTCACCAACAACTATAGAGATTTTGTCAAAAACGGCATTATATGATTTCACTTGCTCCTTAAGCCGACGAAGCGAGTCATCGTTGCTCTTGATTTCATAACCCACAAGATGCCCATTAACGACGGCAATATCCGCTCGGCGTCTTCCGTGATTCAAGCCGAGCTCGTCAATTACAAGCGTGTTTTTCTGGGCATGTTGCCTTCTCAGTCTTTTCTTATGGAAGGATTGTCTAATCTCTGCATCGTTCATAACATACCACTTCGGCAAACGGAACAAGATTTCTTTGAACAATATACGCAAGTTGATGACTCAACGCCAAGAACTTTTTCGATTTCACGTTTTCCAACGAACCTCGCAACGAGAGCGATAACATTTGACTGCGCCCACCGACCTGCGGCAAAACAAAACCGATCAAACCCAATTTCAAACGTTTCTACTCGCCCTATTATTTGGTGGTTTTTATGTTTGCTCCGAGGGATTGCATTAGGTTTGCGAAATCGGGGAAGGTTACGCTCATTGCTTCTGCGGTGTCGATGGTGGATTGGTTTTCGAGGGCGAGGCCTGCGACGGCGAGGGCCATTACTATTCGGTGGTCGGCGTGGCCGTGGAGGAGAAAACCCCCCGTGAAACGGGGGGCTAAATAATTGTTAGTGCCGTGGATTATTAGGCCGTCGGGCAACTCTTCAACGTTGACGGCCATTTTCGTCAGCTCGGCGGCCATGCACTTGATTCTGTCGGTTTCCTTGAAACGGGCCTGGGGGACGTTGAGCAGCTTTGTTGTGCCCTCGGCGAAGGCTGCGGTAACGGCCATTGCGGGCAGGGCGTCGGGAGTCCTGTTCATATCTATCTCAGCGGCTCTTAGCGGGGCGGCCTTGACTATTACGCGGTCTGGGGCGATTGCGATATCGGCGCCCATTGCCTTCAGGTAGTCCACGACGGCCTTATCGGGCTGGCTGTCGGCGAAGTCGAGGCCGAGGATTGTTACCTCGTCGCCGAGCAGGGCGGCGGCGCAGAGGAAGAAGGTTGCGCTGGAGAAGTCGGCAGGTATCGCCGCGTCGAACGGCTTATATGCCTGGCGGCCCTTGATGCGGAAACGACGCATTGACTCGTTTTCGTATTCAATCTGCTGCTTATCGAGCCAGTCGAGCGTCATTCGGACGTAGTCAGGCTCGTTGAGCAGGGTGACATTTATTTCGCTGTCTTGCTCGGCCAGAGGTGTGCAGAGCAGGAGGCTTGAGAGGTATTGGCTTGTTTTACAGGCGATTGCGGTTTTGCCGCCTTTGAGCGTTCCGGCGATTTTGACGGGTGCGCAGCCGTTATTCTTCAGACTGGCGCATTCGGCGCCGAGGTCATTAAGGGCATCGATTAGCGGCGCGACGGGGCGGGCCTGGATTTGGTCATCCCCGGTGAATCGTATCGGTCGGCCCGGCGGGGCGAGGGCGGCTGAACCCATTGCGATTCGCAGGGTCGTTCCGGAATTGAGCACGTCGATGGTTTTTTCGGGGACGGCGATTCGGCCGGAGCTGCCGGAGACTTTCCATGCAGCGGGGTCGGATGTGTCGATTTTGGCGCCTAATGCCTGGTAGGCGTTGACCACTGCGGAGGTATCGCCCGAGAGCAGGGGGGCGCGGATGACACTATCGCCGGAGGCCAGCGAGGCTATAGCAACAGCGCGGATCGTGTGCGACTTCGACGCGGGAATCGTTACCGTGCCTTTTAGGCGGGATTTTTTGGCGATCAGCTTCATTGTTTCGTATTTCGTATGTTGTATGTAGTATATCGTATTTCGGATGCTTGGCTAACGCTGCCAGCCATCCCCAAGTCCTTCGGCCTTGAGGCTGCCACCCGTCGGATTTCGTATTTCGGATGTCGTAATTCGTCGTTGAGGTTCTACCAAAAAGGGGGGTTGATTGGAAGAGGATTCTTGGCACTGAGGCACGAGGACACGAAGGACGGAAGGGACAGAGGGGTAAGGGCACGAAGGAGAAGACAGGAGACAGAAGACAGGAGACAGGAGACAGAAGACAGAAGACAGGAGACAGGAGACAGGAGACATGAGACGGCAGAGGTTCGGATCTTTGCGGAGTTTGTTACTATTCCGGGGTGCAGGCGGGGTCGAAGGGGTTTGCGCATTCGAGCCACTGGGCGGCGAGTGCGGCAAAGTCGAGGAAGTCCGCCTCCGGTATTTCGGCGAGGATGCTGAAGTCGAAGAAATCGAGGTAGCAATTGTTGTCGAGGTCGGCGGGAAAGACCTTCTGGCAGGGGTATATTGTGAATGTTTGGTCGGAGGCGTCGTAGAGATCGGCGTTGTCGCGGTCTTCGATGCGGATGAGGCACTGATTGGAGGCGGCGGGCGGAACGCTCCAGTTGTATGAGCCGACGTTGGGGGCCAGGGCGACGGGATTCCAGGTCCGGCCGGCGTCGAGAGAACAGCGGATTCTGACGGATGTTGTCCCGGCGTCTTCGAGCGTTTTCCAAGTGATTTTGTATGTGCTTTCAGCGGCGATGGTCTGGCCGCCGTTGGGGGATAGCAGGATGGGCTTGGGGATAGCGGTATAGGTCCATGTTTCGTTAGGCTCGTAAACGCCGTTGACGTCGAGGGCCGTGGTGTTGCGCTGGAACCAGGTAAGCGTTACGTCGAGATCGTCGACTTCGCCGATTAGGTAGCCGTTGGCCCTGGCGTAGTACAGTGAGACCGGGGTATAGCGGCTGTTATCGCCCGGGTAGATTCCATTCCAGGTGTACAGGGGGCCTGCGGTTCCGACGATGTACTGGTGGGCATCGTTGTTCGGGTCTGCGTCGCCGTCGTCAATTCTTGCGTGGTTGTAGTAATGGTCGTGTCCGCAGAGGTATATCCGTCCGGCATTATTGACAATGGAGGCCCAGAGGGCGTCCCGGTGGTCGGGGTGATCGTCGAGGCCGGCCCTATCTTTGGCCTTGAACGCAGGCTCGTGACCGGTGACGAAGATATGGGGCTTGGTGTTGGCGGCCAACTGTGCGTCGAGCCAGGCCTGGTTGACCTTGTGCTGCTCCGGGTTGTTGGCGATGCCTGCGTATTGATCGAGCATGACAATGAAGGCGTTGTTGTGGGTGACGGAGTACGTCATGTACTCTTCTCCGGCGGGGCCGTTGTGCGGGAGCTTGAGGTTGGGGTCCGAATGGGCGCCAAAGACGTTGAGCCAGCGGTTGGCAAAGGTGTCGTTGGGGTCGGGTGAAAAGGCGCGGATTTCATGATTCCCGCGACCGACATAGACGGCGATATCAGCGTCGTAAAGCGGGGCCATAAACTGGGTCCACGTTCTCAATTGAGCTTCAAAAACGCCGTTGGATGGGCTGAACATGCCGGAGACCAAATCGCCCGGGAAGATAAGAACGTCGATACCGTGATCAACGAATTCCTGAACAAGCTCGCTGAGTATTACCACGTTGATTCCGTTGACGTCTCCTCTGCTATCGCAAGCCATGGCGAATTTCCAAGTCTCGGCCTCACAGACGGGGGCGAATGAGGCTGCAATGAGGACTGCTGCAACATGCTGTACAGTGCACCTTTTTATCTCAAGCTCCTTATACTGCGTTCTCCGGCGGCGTCCGCAGAAGACTTGCGGCGTGCATCAACCGAGGCAGACAGCGAACGCCAAGTTTCAGAGCGGGGATTCAGTAATCGCGTCAGCGGCCTTTGTCAGTCGCGGACTATCCACAGTTGCATCGTGCGGCAGGGAATACCAATCGGCCTTGCGGTCGTTGTGCTCGATGAGGGTCTTCAC
>JAFGTU010000190.1 GCA_016933985.1 Sedimentisphaerales bacterium
AAAATATTACTATTAACAGCTATTTTAATTACTTATGTTAGCATAATGTTAGTATTATGTTAAAATTCTATAATGCTTTTTCTAATAAATTCCCAAGCCAAAGCAAACTACTCTCGTTAAGATTCCTATCCGATAATCCCTCAAAAAACCCGTTAAACAGGCTGTGCTAACTTATTTCTAACAAAACCATAATAATACCCTAACAGTCATGGGCAAAATTATATGTATGATAGATTTACTAAAGAATACAGTCTGTGGGCTGGGGGTGATATATCTGGCACTCCGTTTAATGTGGCTTGTTGCATTTCTTATCAAGAATACCGGGCTTCACAGATTCGCTCAAAACAACGATTCAAGCCCGGAAATTGGTGATTAATGTAGAAAGTCCGAACTCATACCATAAATTTTGTATTAGAAGTGGAATGATTCTGAAAGGGTTTAAAAGGTCCGTTTGGCGAATCACCGACCACTATCTGAGAACCACGTACCACCCTGGGTCGCCAATTGGGCCGCTGCTCTGCAAGTCGATTGCGTGCGTCAAAGGTTAGGAAGAGATAGTATTTTCCTTGTACTTGTGCATCTCTGGTGCCCGGATCCCTACAACGTGAATGTCACCCCAGATGCCCTCAGACGTCCTAAAGATAGTTTTCGGCCCCTGCCACATCTTGAGATTTTTAATAGTGTACATACGCATGCTATTGAAACCCGGTCCAACCATGTAACAGGTTTGGGTAGATGAATCCGGCAGGACACACACGTCCCGTATGTAGACCTCGGACAAATGCACGATCTCATTGGAATCTTGAATCATTCGAAGTCGCTGCGCCCGCGGAGGCATAGCTGAAATCTGGACTATAATCAGGACCAGGATTATTCTGCGTATGCTCATATTCATACGATTCTCTTCTTTCTTTGTAGCAAGCATACAAGCTAATTTATTCACTGATTTAATCGCCATGACTATGCGGCTCGATCGCTTCCATTCTAACGTGCATTGGTTGGACCTGCCACACCTGTCGGCAGTAATCGTGAATGGACCTGTCGGACGAGAACTTTCCCATGCGTGCAACATTAATGATGGATCTTCTTGTCCATGTCTGTGGATCATTCCAGAGCGTACTGACATGCGCTTGACCTTCGACGTATGGTCGGTAATCAGCCAGAACCAGAAACGGATCGCTTCTGAGAAGGTTGTCAATAAGCGGCTGAAAGAGGTTTTTGTCACCGCCTGTCAGCGCGTCGGAGGTGACGAAATCTAACACCTCACGTAAGACTGCGTCTTGTTCATAGATATGTCGCGGATTGTAACCGCAAGCCTTAAGTTCTCGGACCTGGTCTACCGTCAGTCCGAACAAAAAGAAGTTGTCAGAGCCGACTTCCTCACGGATCTCGACATTTGCGCCATCCAGAGTGCCAATAGTAAGGGCGCCGTTCAAAGAGAACTTCATATTGCCCGTACCTGATGCCTCCTTGCCAGCCATGGAGATCTGCTCAGAAAGGTCGGCAGCGGGATAGATTGGCTGGGCGTTCTTGACATTGTAGTCCGGGAAGAACACGACCTTGAGATGCTGGCGTTTATATTCGTGGATGCGCTTGGCCTGGATATCGAATAGCGACGTCGGATCCACGGTTACACCGACCCGCTGCTTGATAAGCTCGGCAAGCCTGCATTTTGCGATGTGCTTTACGTCGCGCCACTGTTGCTGAAAGTCGGTATCATCGGCGAACGTCTCGAGTTTCCTGAGCTGGTCAAGATCCCAGAGCCATTCTGCGCCAATCCTATCTGAGAGGAGCTGCGCAAGCGACGGATTGCTAATCGCTATGAACCGCCGAGGGGTGACGCCATTGGTAACGTTGCAGAATTTCCCGGGCCACATCTCGGCAAAGTCGCTCATTACGTTCTGTTTGAGCAGGCTTGTGTGCAGCTCGGCCACACCGTTGATGCGGTGGCTGCCAACGGCAGCCAGGTTCGCCATTCGCACAGACCTGTCCCCGGATTCGCCAATGAGCGACATACGGCGTACGCGTTCTTCGTCATGGGGGAACTGTGCGCGTACATCCTGAAGGAACCGATGATTAATAGTATAGATAATCTGTAAATGACGCGGCAGCAATCGGCTGAAGAGTGGTATAGGCCACGTTTCCAATGCCTCTGGCAGGAGAGTATGGTTGGTGAAGTTGAATGTATGCCGTGTTACCTCCCATGCTGTGTCCCAGTCCATCTGATTTTTGTCAACGAGCAGACGCATCATCTCAGCGACCGCAATGGCCGGGTGTGTGTCGTTAAGCTGCACAGCCCAGCGCGTGTGGAACTTCTCAAGTGGCCGACCCAGCACTGTGTGTATGCGGATCATGTCCTGCAACGAACAAGTGACGAAAAAGAACTGTTGCTGAAGCCGCAATGTTTTACCCTCACCATGTTCATCATTCGGGTAAAGGACCTTGGTGATATTTTCGGAAACCATTTTGTCCTCAACCGCGCGATAGTAGTCGCCGTGGTTAAACGCGGCGAAATCGAAAGACTCGACGGCTTCAGCCTTCCAGAGACGCAGGCGATTGCAGGTGCCGACACGATAACCCAGGATGGGAGTATCATAGGCTACGCCCTTTACGACAGTGTCAGGCACCCAACGCACACGGTAACGACCTTGGGCATCAACCCAGTTCTCCGTACGCCCGCCAAACGGCACGTCGAAGGCCAGCTCAGGCCGCATGATCTCCCATGGATTGCCAAATCGAAGCCATTTGTCGGTGATCTCCACCTGCCAGCCGTCACGAATAATTTGGTCGAAGATACCAAACTCATAGCGGATGCCATACCCAATAGCAGGTATTTCAAGTGAGGCGAGCGAATCCAGATAGCAGGATGCAAGGCGGCCCAGTCCTCCATTACCGAGTCCGGGCTCCTCTTCCTGTGCATACAGCTCATCCAAATTCACGCCGAGTTCGGTCATAGCCTGGCGGGTTTGGTCGATGATTCCCAGATTAAGCAGGTTGTTTGCCAGATGGGGTCCGGGCAGGAACTCGGCTGAAAGGTAGGCTACTACGCGTGCATCCTGTTTGGTATAGGTTTCTAGAGTTCGGACACCCTGCTTAAGCACGCGGTCACGGACGGTCAATGCCAGGGCGGTGTACAGGTCGTTGTGAGTGGCAGCCCTCGGTACACGACCTATGCTGCAAAACAGATTGTCGAGAAACGACCGCTTAATGTCTTCTACGCGCGATCCGGTACGTACCCCTGTAGCTGGCGCGCGCTTGCGTGAATCTTTAGACAGTTCCTTCTTGTTCGCGAACATAAATATTTCCTTTTAACATATCGCTGATTTTACACATCAGTATAACCATTGACAGGTATACGATCAATTGATATCCGTATTGGAAAGTTGCACCAATCAGTATCGGCCTTCCTATTGCGTAAGCAAAGAAAGGATCAGTCTCAATGGGTTATTTGCATCGCAGACAGAGCAGGGATGACTACGCAGACGTTATCGTAGGCTTGTTCATAAGGGCAAGTTGCCTTGCAAAACAGTGACAACAATGATGGCACGATGCAAATCACAAGGATGTCAGATCTACCGGTCCAAAACAACTTAAAGGCGGCTCTTCGACAAACTGAATTGCTACTTGAGGCGACTCGAAGATGGTAGAATTTCCATTGCATTCGGATGCCTTAGATGCTTATACTGTGATGAATGGATAATTCGGTGTCAAGACAAGATTGTATACATGCACCATGGCCTCAAAGAAGAATGTCTAAACAAATTTACGGGGAAATTCGCATGGAATTATCCTGATGGCACGGTGGGATTTTACCTATATGATGGTGCATCGGAAGAAGGTTTTACAAGGATATCCAACATGACTGCACGATTCGTTTTATTGCTTAATCTGATAGGGTACCTGTGCAATGTATCAGTAGCGGCTGATAGGCCCGACTGGGAAAATGAGCAGGTCATAGCGATTAATAAAGAGCCTGCACGGGCCACGGGGCTGTCTTTTCCGGATGTACAAACGGCGATCCGGGCCTATTCGTTGAGGACCGCAACCGATGCACTCAAGAAGTGGCAAGACTGCCCCTTCTATCAATCCCTCAATGGGCAGTGGAGATTCCACTGGGTTAAGTCACCTGATGAGCGGCCCATGGATTTCTACAAGACCGATTACGACGTGAGCGGCTGGGACAGCATCCCGGTCCCTTCGAACTGGGAAATCCAGGGCTACGGAACACCCATTTACTCCAACGTGCGGTATCCGCACCTGCGCCAACCGCCAAAGATTATCGGCGACGTGCCCCCGGACTTCACGGCAGCCAAAGAGCCGGATCCCGTCGGCAGCTATCGCACAACCTTCACGATACCCAAGAACTGGGATGGGCGGGAAGTCTTCATCCACTTCGAAGGTGTGGCTTCAGCCTTCTATCTCTGGATTAACGGGCAGAAAGTGGGCTACAGCCAGGGCAGTCGCACGCCGGCCGAGTTTAGTATCACGCAATATCTTAAATCCGGTGAGAATATTCTGGCTGCTGAGGTCTACCGCTGGTGCGATGGCAGCTACCTGGAGGACCAGGACTTCTGGCGACTCAGTGGTATCTTCCGCGATGTCTACATATTTAGCACCCCAGCCGTTCAATTACGTGACCTGTTCGTCCTCAGCGATCTGGATTCCGAGCACAAAGACGCCCTCCTCACCATCACCGCTAAAGTTCGTAACCTGTCGAACGACCGATTCGAACGCTGCATCCGTTCGACCCTCGTCGACGCGAAGGGAGGCAAGACCCCGCTGGGCAAGTCCAAAACGACTACGGTAGAGCCTGGTCAGGAGATGACGTTAAAACTCGATGGCGAGGTGAAAAATCCCCTCAAGTGGACTTGCGAGACACCGAATCTCTACGTCGTCGTGCTGGAACTTCTCGATGGACAGGGGAAGGTCACCGAGGTAAAGGCGTGCCGCTTCGGATTCCGCGAGGTCGAACTGAAGGACAGGCAGTTCTTCGTCAATGGCGTCTCGATTAAGTTTAAGGGAGTTAACCGCCACGAGCACGACCCGGACCGCGGGCATGCCCTTGAGATCGGCTCGATGATCAAGGACATCGAGCTGATGAAACAGAACAATATTAACACCGTCCGCACATGCCACTACCCCGATCATCCGGTGTGGTACGACCTGTGCGATCTGTATGGCATCTTCATCATTGACGAAGCCAACGTAGAATCTCACGGCATGGGCTACGGAAGGGAGACTCTGGCGGCCGTCGCGAGTTGGGAACAAGCCCACGTGGACCGCGAGATACGCATGGTCCAGCGTGATAAGAACCACCCATGCGTGGTCATCTGGTCCCTGGGCAACGAGGCAGGAGGCGGACCGAACTTCGAGGCCGCTGCGGAGGCGATTCGCGGTATCGATACCTCGCGACCTATCCACTACGAACGCATGAATTCCGTGGCTGATATTGACAGCACGATGTACCCGTCCGTGGATGGATTGGTTGGGAACGGCCGCAGCGATTCGGCCAAGCCCTTCATAATGTGTGAATATGCGCACGCAATGGGCAATGCCATCGGTAATCTGCAGGAGTATTGGGACGCTATCGAGACTTATCCCCGTTTGATTGGCGGATGCATTTGGGATTGGGTAGATCAGGGCCTTCGCAAGTACAACGGCCAGACCAATCCGGATGGGTCGAAGCAGTGGTTCTTCGCTTACGGCGGCGACTATGGGGATCGCCCCAATGACAACAACTTCTGCTGCAACGGCGTCGTAGATCCGGACCGGTCGACCACTGCCAAGCTCCGGGAGGTCAAGAAGGTCTATCAGTATGCTGACTTTGCTTTGGGCAAGGTCACAAGCGACAGCATCGTCATCGAATTGAAGGATAAATATTTCTTCACAGACCTGAACTGCTTCGCCCTCCAGTGGCAACTTGTCGAAGATGGCCGCATTATCAACAAGGGCCGAGAGGAACTTAGCAGCGTGTCTCCGGGACAGTCTGTAAGCATCACCCTGCCGGTAGCTCAGCCCCGGCTCGAACCGGGGGCCGAGTACTTCCTGAATGTCTGTCTTGTGCAGAAACAGGACGAGCTTTACGCTCCCGTCGGTCACATCGTGGCCTGCGAACAGTTAAAGCTGCCCTACGCCGTACCGGAGGGGCCATCGCTCGATCCGGACAACCTGCCCGCGTTGAGCCTGACCGACGAGGGCAGCGAGATCGTGGTCGCAAGCTCGAGTTTCAAGGCGGTTTTCAGCCGCTCCACCGGAACGCTTGCCTCACTGGTTTACGACGGCACGGAAATTCTGGCTGACGGCGAAGGCCCAAGGCTGATTCTGTTCCGTGCCCTGGTGGACAACGACAACTGGATACGACGTGATGTTGAACAGACGGGAATTCGTAGTCTTTCCTATACGACTAAGGAAGTCGCCGCTGAGCGGGTAACTCCGGGAATCGTCCGTGTACGTTGCATGGTGGATTGCGCCGGTCGTTCCGACAGTGGCATGGTGCACAAGACCACGTTCGCTGTCTTCGGCGACGGCTCGATCGATGTAAGCAACCAGGTCGAGCCCTACGGCAACCTCTCGGTGCTGTCGAAACTCGGTGTGAAGCTCGTTCTACGCAAGACGCTCGACACCCTTACGTGGCTGGGCAGAGGACCGCACGAGAGCTACGTGGACCGCAAGCGTAGCGCCGATGTCGGCCTGTACTGCGGCAGCGTCGCCGATCAATATGAGCGATACGTTCGTCCGCAAGAGAACGGCAACAAGACCGACGTGCGTTGGGCGGCCCTGACCGACGCGAAGAGCAAAGGCCTGCTGGTCGTCACGGATGACACCTATTCGATCAGCGCACATCACAATACAGCCGAGGACTACGACCGGGCCCGGCACATCGACAAGGTCACCCCAAGAGACGAAGTGTACCTCTGCATCGACACCGCCCATATGGGTCTGGGCGGAGCCAGTTGCGGGCCGCGTCCCATGAACAAGTACATCCTGAACGCTAAACCTACACGGTTCCGTTACTCCCTGCGACCGGCGATGTCAGATTTCAACACGCGTGCAAAGATCAGACTGCCCAACCTGAGCGCGCCAATGATTAAGCGAGACAAAGGCGGCACGATTCATATCGAATCGGAGGCTTCGGGCAATGTGGAATACCGTCTAAATGACGGCTCGTGGACGAGCTACACTTGGCCTTTCGAGCATATCGAGGAAGGCACGGTTGAGGCGAGAGTAAACCTCGACAATGGTCTGATCAGCGACGTCGCCCGAGTACAGCTCGAAAAGATCATCCCTCTGCAGGTGTTGGACAAATCGACCTGGAAAGTGATTTATGTCGATAGCGTCGAGCCGGGTGAAGGAGAGGTCCGCCATGCTATCGACAACAATCCCGAGACCTTCTGGCACACCAGTTGGTCGGCTG
>JAFGTU010000191.1 GCA_016933985.1 Sedimentisphaerales bacterium
CGGCTGCACCGGCGACTGGTTCGGCGGCTGGGACGGCCTGGAGCGCGGCTCGGTCGATAAGTTCATCACCGAAGACCTCAAGGGCGGCAGACTCCCCCAGGTCATCGAAAAAGGCGAGCCGGCAATCCTCGTCTGCCACTGGCCCGGCATTTACTTCAACGGCGAGGAAATCGGATTCAACATCTTCAAAGAAGTCGTCCGCCGGATAAACAGCCGCTACGACAATCTGCTATGGATGAAGCAAAGCGAAATCGCCAGATATTGGGCCGCTAAGGAGTTGACAAAAATCGAAAGAGACGGCTCCAGCGTGACATTCACCGCCCCCTTCGCCACAACGCGTTTCACCGTCCGCCTCAAAGCCGCTCGGCAGGCCGTCCCGAAGCTCAATCTGAACACCGCTCCAGTTAAACTGAACCGTGTCAACAACCCTCTGCAACTGAAAACCGGCACGTGGCACGCCGACGATGGCAATATCACCGTCTGCTTCGACCTGCCCAAGGGAAAATCGACGCTCGAAGTCTAACGCCAAGGGCATGCGACTATTAGGTACTCTCACAAAATTGGATTTGTCATTCTGAGGCGCAGCCGAAGAATCTGGCTTGTACAGGGGGCAAGTTATTCATAGTCGATTCACCCTCTTGCCGCCCTTACCATTTGTTGTTATAATGCCGGCGACTATTGAAGAACAGGTTCTGTCTATGAGAAGTATTTCACTGTATCGCTTTTAGAGGTGTCAGAATGAAGACCAGCAGCAAACCCGCCAAACCTTCAAACGCTAAAGTATCCAGACGTGATTTTCTCAGCCGCACCGCCGCAGCGACCACAGCCTTTACAATTGTCCCGCGCTATGTATTAGGCGGCCGCGGAAACACCGCCCCGAGCGAGAAGCTCAACGTCGCCGTTATCGGCGTTGGCGGCCAGGGCAAGCACAATACAAACGCACTGCTGCAAGAGGCGGACGTCCAGGTGAGTGCTATTTGCGACGTTACGGAGGAGGCCGACTACAGCCGGTTCTACTATGGCGGAGTCGCAGGGCGAGGACCGGTCAAAAAGCTCATCGACGATAACTATAAAAGCAAGCCGGCAACCGCTGCCTATCCCCCGTGCGCAGTCTATATCGACTTCCGAGAAATGCTCGAAAAGGATAAGGGCATCGACGCCGTTCTGATAGCCACGCCCGACCACACCCACGCCACGGCCTGCTTGGCCGCCATCGAAAGGGGCAAGCACGTCTATTGCGAAAAGCCCCTGGCGCACTCGATCTACGAGACCCGTACGGTCACCGAGGCCGCCCGCAAGGCCGGCGTCGCCACGCAGATGGGCAACCACGGCCACAGCAGCGAGACCATCCGCCTGACCTGCGAGTGGATTTGGGACGGCGCCATCGGCGATATCCGCGAGGTCCATGCCTGGAGCCAGACCGGCCTGGATTGGGGCGGGTTTCGTATGCAAAGGCCGGATGAAAGGCAGCCGATTCCCGCCGGTATGGATTGGGACCTCTGGATTGGCCCGGCCCCGAAGCGGCCCTATCACATCGCTTATGCCCCGTACAGTTGGCGGGGATGGTGGGACTTCGGAACCGGCGCGATAGGCGATATGGCCTGCCACAATATGGACCCGGCCTTCTGGGCACTAAAGCTTGGCTACCCCTATAGCGCCGAAGGCAGCGCAACGAATATCAACGATGAGACGACCCCCTTCGGCTCCATCGTGCACTACGAATTCGACGCCCGCGGCGATATGCCCCCCGTCAAGCTGACCTGGTATAGCGGCGGCCTTATGCCCCCGCGTCCCGATGAGCTCGAGCCCGGCAGGCAATTGGCCGGCGGCGGCAACGGAATCCTCTTCATCGGCGACAAGGGAAAGATTATGGCCGAGGGTTGGGGCGGAAGCCCGAGGATCATTCCGGAAAACAAGATGCAGCAATACAAGCGCCCCAGCAAGATCCTGGAACGCTCGAATGGCCACCACCGCGACTGGGTCGATGCCTGCAAAGGCGGCAAGCAGCCCCACGGCGGATTCGACTACTCCGGCCCGATGACCGAGGTAATCCTGTTAGGCAACGTGGCCCTGCGAACCGGCGAAAAGCTCACCTGGAACGGCAAGGACATGAAGGCCACAAACTGCCCCAGCGCAGATAAATACATAAAACCCGAATTCCACAACGGCTGGACTATATAGCATACCGGCTGAGTGCAGTATTGATTGAAGCAGTGAGTCAAAAGTCAAAATAGAAAAGGAAAAAGCAGTGGAGGGCCAAAGATGCCGCTTAAGGAAACGCCATTCGTACCGGACACTTTTAGTTTTTCCCGGGCACCTTTAGTTTTTCCGTTGCGGTATTATTGACCGTATCGTCTCAAATCCGTAGAGCGTCTTACAGCAAAGTACTGGCGATGAAGTCGAATTGGAAAACCCGCTGAAAGGAAACAGAGATATGAAGCCGCAGATAGAAATCGTCCGCTTACTCGGAATATGCTTTGCCCTAACCGCAATCTTGATGTCGATCCCCTCAATGGGCTGGGCGGCCGAATCCAAAGACTATCTCAGGGCCGCCGAAAATGATGTGCAGAATTGGCGAGAAATGAAATTCGGCCTTTTTATCCACTGGGGGCCCGTCAGCCTCAAGGGCACCGAAATCGGCTGGTCGCGAGGCGGCGAGCGACGCGGAACGGGCGGCACCGGCTCCATCCC
>JAFGTU010000027.1 GCA_016933985.1 Sedimentisphaerales bacterium
AACGCAACGGCGGAACAGAAAGGCCGCTCGAAACCATCGACGCCGTACAATCAGACGATTACATGCCATAGGCATCAAACTCAACAACATGATCAAATGTCAATGGAAACTCTTGTAGCGTTGTAGTACTAGGCCGTTGCCGATAGAATCAGTCGATTTCTTAGCGGTGTGAAAAGCTAACTTGGAGAAGACCGAATGGCTGCCGACAGCCGGATCAGAGTAATTATTCTCGCCGGAGGACGTGACTTCGGACGCGACCTCCTGGCCGCAGATATGCCGACAGCGCTGTGGCCGGTCCTCGGAAAACCTGCTTTGCAGCGCGTCCTCGATTCATTGGCCGACCAGGGCATTAGCGACGTGGTGGTCTGCTCCAACGGCGAGAGTTCATCGCTCGCCGAATCGGTTCGGACCGATGACCGTATGAAAGTGGAGTTTCTCGAAGAAGCGCTTCCGGTCGGAACCGCAGGTGCTGTTCGTGATGCCGCGAGGACCGCCGGGAAGGACGCTTTGTTCATAGTGCTTCCGGCAAGTATGGTCTCCGCCCCGAACGTCAAGATGATCCTCGATGCGCACAGCAGCGGGCAATGCGAATTGACCGTGATGCTCAATCCCGAAATTGCCGGCACAAACAAGGTCAGAGAGGCCAGTGGAATATATGTATTCGGCGCAAACGTCCTGAAGCATATCGCCGGCAGAGGCTATTGCGATATCAAAGAGGGGCTTATCCCCGAGATGGTGCGGGCAGGTAGGCAGGTTCATGCCGCCGTGCTGCCGAATCATGCCGGTAATTTTCGGGATCGAAGGGAATACCTCTGTGCTGTCGGTGATTATCTTGAATATGTCCGCAAACCGCCCTTAGACTCGATAATCTGCGAACAGAAAGATTCTCAAGGCGTATGGATATCGAGCCGCGCCAGGGTGCATTCAGCCGCCAGGGTCTGCGGACCGGCTGTTATCATGGACGGCGTCGATGTTTCTGATGGTGCTGTTATCCTCGGACCGACCGTCCTCGGAACCGACGTTCAAGTCGGCGCCGATGCGGTGGTAATCGGCAGCGTGGTCTGGGACGGAGCAACCTTGGGGCCAAGCTGCACAGTCCAGCGAAGCCTGATCGGCTGCGGGGCTGTTGTCAGGCCGGGAAGTGCTGTGCTGGAAAGATCCGTACCCTCTGGAGGCGATGGAGTCTTGAAAAGGTCGATCAAAAAGAAATCGAATGTGGTTAGGGAGAAGATGGGCACGGTACAGCGAAGGGCGAATAAGAAATCACCCAATTGGCTCCGTTTTGAAGGCGGCAGGCCTGCGATATTCCTGGGGGCCGCTTTTACCCTGATAGCTTTCCTATGGTGCTACTGGCCGGAGCTGACGGATCTTTGGGGATTGTGGCAAAGAAACGACGAATACTCCTGCGGCATCCTCGTTCCTTTTCTGGCGCTTTATGTGTTGTGGACGCGCCGAGACAGGATCAGCAGACGCCTGGCAAAACCGAGCGTCGTGTGGGGCCTGCTTGCTTTCGCCGGCGCCCAGGCCTTCCGCTTTTACGGCCTGTTCTACAATTACAGGACTGCAGAGAGATTATCTGTTGTTCTGACCGTCGCATCACTTGTGCTGTTATTCTTTGGCTGGCAGGTGGTTAGGAGGGTATTCACCGTCCTGATATTCTTGTTCTTGATGCTGCCTTGGCCGACGCAGTTGCAGAGCTACATAGCACAGCCTTTGCAGCGCTGGGCAACGACATCGGCGGTGTTCTGTCTGGAACTATTTGGCTATGGAGTGGTGCAGCACGGCAACGTTATCGATATTGAAGGAACTGTAGTCGAGGTGGCATGGGCGTGCAACGGCCTGAGAATGGTTACGGCCTTCTTCGTTATAACTGGACTCGTTGTCCTGCTGGTCAGGCGGGAATGGTGGGAGAAACTCATTATCCTTGCTTCCAGCCTCCCGATCGCGCTGCTATGCAACACCATTCGTCTGGCGATTACTGCAATTGCTTTTACAGTGCTCAAGGGCAAGTATTGGGAAGAAATATTTCACGACTTCGGAGGCTATGCGATGATGCCGTTGGCGCTTGGGGCGGTGGTTGCAGAATTGTGGCTTCTGAAGAAACTCACCACGGCTCCGGTACAGCAGCGAGCCATTGTGATTACGAGACACGATGTGTAGTCTTTTTTAGGAGAACGAGGATATGAATGATCTGGAAAAGTATCTCGATCGAGTGATTGGGCATAAGTCGAATAGTTTTGAAGCGCCGCCGATGCCTCTGCAGATTCCGGGTCCGATTGAGCCCGAGGGCGATGTCGAATCGCCGTTGAACATAGGCGAAGCCTTCCTTCGACGCTGGTACATCGTCCTGTTGACGTTCGTCGTGTTGTGCGCGGCGGGGATTCCGGCTATCTGGCTACTGATCCAGAAATCCTATGTGGTCAGCGGTGCAATAAGGGTCGATCCCATCATTCCGAATATTCTCACCGGCACCCCTGACGGAATGTCCAACTATACGAGCTTTATGACCACCCAGGCTCTGAGGGTTACCCGCCCGGATGTTGTGACCGAAGTGGCCAAGGATCTATCCAACAAAGGGTTGAAGTTCTTTGATATTCGCACGAATACGCTTGCTGCAAGACTGGCCGGAAGATTTACCAAGAAGACTGTAAAACCGGATCCCGAGAAGGTCCTCGAAGGCGCCATTCTGTATGAGCTTATCACTGCCATGCCGCAACCAAAAGGGGAGTACATCGTGGTCAGAATGACTTGGCGTGATTCCAGCGAGGCCATCAAGATCGTCGATTCGTTTATTAGAAAATACATGGTCCTGGAAGGCACAAGCGCCTCGAATAAGGAGGAAGGCACACTGGTTACTCTCGAAGGCGAGCAGAAGCTCCTCGCGGGTAAGTTGGAGGCTTATCAATCGCAGATCCGGAGCATGGCCGACGAGTTTGGATCCAAGAAGCTGCTCGGACGCTATGATATGAAGCTGGAGCGCGTCGGAAAGTTGTTGTTTGTTCTAACGGACGTTGAAGCAAAGAGGATTCTCCTGGAGACACGCGTTAAGCTGCTTGACAACGCCCAAGAAGAAACCGTTACGCCGGAGGAATGGATGAAGATGAGGGAGGATTATGTCAACGGCGATCCCGCAGTTCAGGCTCGCAGCTCCAATATCGTTGTCATGGAACAGGAGCTCGTCGTGGCTAAACAAACCCTTGCGCCTGGCAACCCGCAGATCAAGCAGAAAGAAGAATTGCTCGACGTTCTAAGAACCGGCCTTGATGAGCAGAAGGAAAAGGCGCGTCAGGCTTTCAACAAGTTGATGGAACAGGAAACGCTCAATCTTGCTAACAAGCAGGCAGAGGACTTGAAGAAACAGTTGGAGCAAACCAAGGCGCAAGAAGACGAGATCCGAAGCCTTCTGGCCCAAGAAGACTCTGAGACGATTGACCTCGGCCAAAAGAATCTGGCAATTACCGATTTGCAGGACCAGTTGGCTCTTACGAAAGAATTGTACGATACGATTTCCCGGCGTATTCAGGAGGTCAAAATGGACCTGAAGCGTCCGGCGCGTATCTATGTTGATAGTAATGCACACATTGCACAGATCCTGGACAAGCGGGCAAAGTACACAGTTGCCTTTGCTTTCGGCGCGATGGCTTTGGGATTCTTGCTGGCTTTCCTCAAGGAGAAGGCTGATCGCAGTCTGCGCACGCCCGACGATGTGGCCAGGCATATCGGTTTGCGAATTATCGGGACAACCACCAGCACCCACGCGATTAAGCCTGCACAGATGCCTGAGCTGGTCGCCGGAGATTACCAGGCTATTCGAGCAAACCTCGGCTTGCTCGAAGGAGAAGGAATGCCCAGGAGGCTTGTGGTTACCAGCCCCGGAATGCAGGAGGGCAAGACCACTTTTGCCGTCAACCTGGCGATCAGCACTTCAAAGTCGGGCAAGAAAGTCCTTCTCATAGACGGCGACCTGAGAAACCCCAGCATCGCGTCCCTGCTGGGACTTCCGAGAGGATCGAGGGGCTTGCAGGATGTGCTCTTGGGCAAGCCGCTTCACGACTCCATATACTCTATAAACGGCCTTGATATTCTTGCCGCCGATCCCGGAAATATTTCAGATGCTTTCGAGTTGTTGGCCGCCTCGGTCACGGAACAGCGGCTCAATGAAATCGCATGCAACTACGACCACGTGATTATCGACACGGCGCCTGTGCTGGCTTTTGCAGACGCATTGGTTTGGGCGAAGGTTGTTGATGGAGTAATACTAACCTGCTTTGCCGGCCAGACTACAGGCCCGAATCTCATAAAGGCAAAGCAGCGACTGATGCAAATCAACGCCAATGTGATTGGAACTGTGCTCAGTAACGTCGAGGTGGACGACAGCTATCATTCGTACGGATACCACTACTACTCGCGAGGCAGTCGCGCAAGGGCGCGTGTCAGGCGCACGCGCAAGAAGATGCTGTTGCCGATAGAACATAACCCTAAAGCCAACAGGCCTTGATATTGTCCGGAATGTTGAACGTTCCTGATTCATCGGCAAACCATCAATTACCTGATTTGGCCCCCGAGGGAGCCTGCTCACAGCGATGTCTTCTGTGAACACATGAAGTTAATTCTCTTACATCATAACGCGGATCTGTCCGCGGCCAGCCAGCCCGATGCGGGCAGTCTGTTGAGAACTGCATTATCCGGTGAGCCTCTGGCCGGAGTTGTTCTCGACGCATTAAGCAGAAGCGCATCGCAGATCGGCATGAGCCTTCCTTCTCGTGGCCAGGCCGTCCCCGCGAGTCACGGAAGTCCCGTAAGGGACGCCTTGCGGCTGAGTCTGTCGGGCCTGCGCCGCAACGCCCGGACTATCTGGGTCGTTCCACAAAGCTGGGA
>JAFGTU010000192.1 GCA_016933985.1 Sedimentisphaerales bacterium
CCGATATCTTCTTAGGCGGGCCTTTCGGCTCGACAGTATTGGGCACTGCCAACGTCCTGATGGCTGCGACGCTGGCGAAGGGGCGGACGGTTATCGAGTCGGCGGCCTGCGAGCCGGAGATAGCCGACTTGGCCGACTGCCTGAACAAAATGGAGGCGAAGATCACGGGTATCGGCTCGCCGAGGCTGATCGTCGAAGGCGTCAGCCAGCTCAAAGCCGTCGAATATGAGGTAATTGCCGACCGCATCGAGGCTGGGACATTTATGGCGGCCGCGGCGATCACTTCGAGCGAGCTGCACGTTCAAAACTGCCGGCTGGATGATATGATGGCCGTCGTGGACAAGCTACGAGGGATAGGCGTGACGGTCGAGGCGAACGGCTCCGGCTGCACCGTTGCCGCCCCCGGTCCGATTAAGACGGCGGATATCACCACTCAGCCTTATCCCGGCTTCCCGACTGATTTACAGGCTCAGTTCATGGCCCTTCTCTCGCTTGCCGACGGCAACAGCGTTATTATCGAAAAGGTCTTTCCCGACCGGTACATGCACGTCGCCGAGCTGAATCGAATGGCGGCGGACCTTCGCAAGGAAGGCCCGGTCGTCATTGTCGCCGGCGTAAAGAAGCTGATCGCCGCGCCGGTGATGGCCTCGGACCTGCGGGCATCCGCAGCCCTCGTCCTGGCCGCCCTCGCAGCCGAGGGAACGACAACAATAAACAGAGTCTATCATATCGACCGGGGATACGAGAAAATCGAAGAAAGACTCAATCCCCTCGGCGCGAAAATTGTCCGAGAAAATGTATAGCTAAACTCTTAAGGGGTGTAAAAAATGAAAATACTACGAAGACTGTTTATTACTATTCCCCTGATCATTGTTATCCTGCTGGTTGGCGCAGTGGTGCTGGTTCGCCTTTTTGCCGACCGTGCCGTGAAGTTCGGGATTGAGAAGGGCGGCTCGGCGGTATTGCCCGTGGCTGTGAAGGTGGGCGATGCCGATGTGTCGATCTTAGGCAGCAAGGTCGCATTGCATGATCTTGTGGTGGAGAATCCGCAGGGCTACAAGCATGAGAACCTGCTCGAATTGAAGGACGGCTCGGTCGGCGTCAATGTCAAGTCGCTGTTAAGCGACACTGTTCAGATCAGGCATATCACGCTGGATGGCGCGGTGGTCGTTCTCGAGCAAAAGGACCTGCTGAGAAACAACATCAAAGACATAATAAAGGCGCTTCCAAAAGAAGATGAAGGCCAAGCCGCTCCCAGCGGCAAGAAGCTGCATATCGACGAGCTGACAATCAGCAACACGACGGTAAAGGTGAAATTGCTCCCGCTTCCCGGCAAGGTCGATACGATTCCCTTGAAGCTTGGAACAATCAAGATGACCGACCTGGGCAGTGACAACAACTTGGGCACGGCCAAGTTGATCGGTATAGTCTTGTCCGCGATCTTCCGCGGTATAGCAGAGCAGGGCAAGGGGATCCTGCCCGACGACTTGGTCGATGGGCTTTCGGGGGCATTGGGTAAGACATTCGAGATCGGCAAGGAGGTAATAATGGGAGGGGCAGAGACCGGCAAAAAATTGTTGGAAGGCGCCGGAGATGCCGGCAAGAAGCTCCTCGAGGGTGCAGGAGACGCGGGAAAGGGAATCGGAGAAGGCCTCAAGGGCCTCCTCCCGGGAAAGAAGAAGGAAGAAGAATAGGCGTTCGGATATTGATATAAGGAACAGGTGAGATGATGAATCAGAAAAAGACTCTTATCGTGCTGACGATGGTTTCAATTGGTCTGGGCACGGTGCACATTTTCTCAAGTCCGGCTGTTGGGGCGGTTACGCTCGAATCGCTTCTTGAAGAGATGGTGGATCGCGATACTATCGCCAGGTTGTCCTCGCCCGCTTATACTTGCAGGCAGTTCAGCAGCTACGACCGCAATTCGACCGAGCCGGGCTCGCCCACCTGGTGGGCCAACTGGGATAGGAGCTACTTCGTCCGCATCGAGGAGAACAACGGCAGGAAAGAGCACGTTATGATGGATGCCGACGGTCCCGGCGCCGTGGTTCGGATATGGGCGACTTGGCACGGGCCGGGCGGCGGACAATTCAGCAACGGCACCCTCCGCATTTACCTTGATAAGAATCCCAAGCCCGTCATCGAAGGGCCTGCCGAGGACCTGATTAGTAAGGGCCTGCTGGCCGCCGAGCCGCTCTCCGAAAGCGTCTCACCCGAAACCGAGTACAGGCACCGAGGCCATAACCTCTATCTGCCCATCCCCTACGCCAGGCACTGCAAGATCACGTACCAAACCGACGTCTTGATCGACGAAGGCGCACGCAAAGGCGAGGCACTTTACTACCAGATCAACTACCGCACCTACGAGCCTAAGACAACGGTCGAATCGTTCACGATGCAGGGCCTCAAGGGCGCAAAGCCAACGCTCGACCGCGTCCAGAGGATGCTCAAAGACAATAATCGCTCGGGCGCAACGGGCACGGCCGAGAATGCGAGCAAAGTGACGCTTGGCCCGAACGGGGCCAAACCGGTGACTATCAACGGGCCCAGGGCCATTTGTTCGCTGGAAGTCAACCTCGAAGCCGACGACCTCTCCCAGGCCCTGCGCTCGACGGTTCTTAAGATGAGCTTCGACGGGACGCAGACGGTCTGGTGCCCGATTGGTGATTTCTTCGGAACGGGCTATCACATTCGGCCTCATGCTACTTGGTACACGGGCATCACCGAAGAGGCTCTGGCCTGCTATTGGGTGATGCCGTTCAATAAGGAGGCGAAGATCGAGATAGTCAATCTCGGCTCGCAGAACGTTAAGCTGGCCAAGTTCGATATCCTCACAAAACCATGGAAATGGGACGAGCGGTCGTGCTATTTCCACGCGGCCTGGAAGCAGTGGCCCGACATCAAAACGCAATCGAATGAAAAGACACAAGACCACGGTGCCTTCGACCTCAATTGGGTTACCGTGAAAGGGCAGGGCACCTACGTCGGCGACGCCCTGACCCTCTTCAACACTGCCAAGACCTGGTGGGGCGAGGGCGACGAGAAGATATATGTCGACGGCGAGCATTTCCCCTCGCATATCGGTACCGGCTCCGAGGACTATTACGGCTACGCCTGGTGCAAGCCCGCGTTTTTCCAGTCCGCGTTTCACGCCCAGCCCAGCGGCGATGGCAATCTTGAACCCGGCTTTACGGTCAACTCGCGTTTCCGTGCCCTGGATGCGATTCCATTCACCAAATCCATCCAATTCGATATGGAGCTGTGGCACTGGGCCGCGACTACGATGAGCTACGCGCCTACGACGTTCTGGTATGCCAGGCCCGGAGCCGCCTGGGACGTCAAGCCCGATGCGACCGAGGCAAAACGGCCCGTCCCGAAAACCGTCGAGGACATTATCAAGCCGAGAATCGTCGAAGGAGCTATCGAGGGCGAGAAGACGGCCGTCATCGAGCGCACCGGCGGAATCAGCCAAATCCAGGAGAGCACAGACTTCAACTGGTCCCGCAACGCCCAGCTCTGGTGGCGAGAGGGCAAGGTCGGCAATACGCTTACGGTTGAGTTCGAGATGGGCGAAGGCGGCGATTACGACGTGACGCTCGGCATTACCAAGGCCGTCGATTACGCCGTCTGCCGAATCGAGATAAACGGCGAGATAAAGGCCGAGTCCATCGATTTCTTCAATCCATCCGTAATCGCAAGGGATATCAAGCTCGGCACGTGCAAACTCGTCAAGGGCAGGAATAAGCTGAAGGTAACCATCCTCGGCGCCAACCCCGCCGCCGTGAAGAACCACATGTTCGGCCTCGACTACGTACTGGCTGTTAAGCGTGCCCAATAGCCGAGACGGCCACGATAGTATATTGATTTCCTGCGCATCGCGCCTTACAATGCGGAACACAGGGATGCCGGATCGGTTCACAACTGTGCCTCCTCTGTGGCTGACGAAATTCTGAAATTTGAAAAATTCGTGTCTTGGTGCCTTCGTGGCAGAATAAGGGGTAAATGAAAATGGCAAAGGCTGATATAGGCGTGGTTGGCTTGGCGGTGATGGGCGAGAACCTCATCTTGAATATGGAGAGCAAGGGCTTCACGGTGGCGTGCTTTAATCGCACGGTCTCCAAGGTCGATGATTTCGTCAACGGCCGCGCAAAGGGCAAAAACATCGTCGGCTGTCATTCCATCGAGGAATTCGTCGCGAGCCTCGCTATGCCCCGAAAGGTCTTGCTCATGGTCAAGGCCGGCGCCGCGGTCGATGCCTTCATCGAAACCATCCTGCCTCATCTCGAAGACGGCGATATCATTATCGACGGCGGCAACTCCCACTTCCCGGATACCATCCGCCGCACCAAATTGGTCGAGAGCAAGGGCAAGCTCTATATCGGCACCGGCGTATCCGGTGGCGAGGAAGGTGCCCTGCGAGGCCCGTCCATTATGCCGGGCGGCTCCCCGGACGCCTGGCCTCACGTTAAGCCCATCTTCCAGAAGATCTGCGCACACACCGACGACGGCCGGCCCTGCTGCGACTGGGTCGGCGAGAACGGCGCCGGACACTTCGTCAAAATGGTCCATAACGGAATCGAGTACGGCGATATGCAGATGATATGCGAGACGTACCAGATTATGAGAGAGGGACTCGGCATGACAAATGCCGAGATGCACAAGGTCTTCGCCGAGTGGAACGAAGGCGAGCTAAACTCATATCTTATCGAGATTACGCGTGACATCCTTGCGTACAAAGACGACGACGGCGCCGAGGTTATCGACCTTATCCTCGATACCGCAGGGCAGAAGGGGACGGGCAAATGGACCGTGATTGAAGCCCTTAATCTCGGCCAGCCCTTAACCCTAATCGGCGAGGCCGTCTTCGCACGCTGTATCTCCGCCCTCAAAGACGAGCGAGTCAAGGCCGCCAAGGCGCTGAAAGGACGCAAGTCGGGCTTTAGAGGCGATAAGGAAAAGTTTATCAACGATCTGCGACAGGCCCTCTACGCCTCGAAAATCGTCAGCTACGCCCAGGGCTACCAGCTCATGCGTGCCGCTGCTGCCGAGCACAACTGGCACCTCAACTACGGCGGAATCGCCCTTATGTGGCGCGGAGGCTGTATTATCCGCTCGGCCTTTTTGGGTAAGATAAAGGAGGCCTTCGACAAGAAGCCCAAACTTGAAAACCTGCTGCTCGATCTCTTCTTCAAGAAGGCGGTGAAGAAGGCCCAATCCTCCTGGAGGCGCGTCGTCACTACCGCTGTCAAGCTCGGAATTGCGATGCCGGCGATGACCGCGGCCCTATCCTATTACGACGGCTATCGCAGCGAGCGGCTGCCGGCAAACCTGCTACAAGCCCAGAGGGACTACTTCGGGGCGCATACTTACGAGCGAGTGGATAAGCCCCGAGGTGAATTCTTCCACACCAACTGGACCGGCAGAGGCGGAACGACCGCCGCTTCGACGTATGTCGTCTGAGGACCAAGTCGAGCAGCTTGAGCAGGATGCCCTTTAGCCCATCGGTTTATCTTAGAATACTGGAGTAGTATCACTTGCGTAATCTTCGACCTGCCGGTATAATCTCACGATGACTAAATACAAACACGTTCTGGCGTTGCACCCGTATTTTGGTGATTCTACCGCGGCCAGGGCAATATTCCCTCCGACCGGCCTTGAGTATATTGTCGCGAGCATGAAAGACCTCGTCGGCAAGGTTACGCTTCTCGATCTTCGATACGAAGAGGCCTACCAGGACCCGCGGGCGCTGAGCGAGTTCATCAGAAAAGAGATAGATCTTATCTGCGTCAGCATCGTATGGTCCTCTCAGTTCGACGAGGTTTGCGACTTTATTTCCGCATTGCCCGAGGAGATCTGCACAGTCGTCGGGGGCTACAAGGCCACGCTCGAAGTCGAGCAGTTGTTAGAGCGATGCGCCAATATCGATATGGTTGTCAGAGGCGAGGGCGAAGACATCATTAAGCAAATCGTCACAGGCGCTGCCTGCGAGGACATAAAGGGGCTCTCCTACCGCAAAAACGGCAGCGTCGTGCACAACGAAATGCATCCCCTGCCGGATATTTCGAATATCGCGTATCCTGACCGGTCGCTCAGACGCCATGAGTACAGCATGGTTCTGCACGGCGTGCGATTAAGCAAAAGCACGTTCGACACGATACTGACCACGAGGGGATGCCCGTTCAAATGTAAGTTCTGTACGTTCAGCCTAAACCCGCTCGGGCAGAAGAGAAGCTACACCGAACGGGCCATCGAATCGGTTATGGAGGAATTGAAGACAATCACCGCCGATATCGTGCTCATCAGCGACGACAACTTCTTCACCAACCCCAAGAGGAGCGAGCAGTTCTGCGATTTCATTATCGAGAACAATATCAAGAAGACCTTCTTCGTTCAGGCGCGTATCGACGTGGCAAAACATCCCCGGCTGCTCGAAAAGGCATATAAGGCCGGGTTCCGAGTATTCCTGATAGGCGTCGAATCGCCCCACGACCGCATATTGAAACAGCTTAACAAAGGCATCACTCAGCAGCAGATACGCGATGCCTTCGCCGTCCTCACCAAGTTCGATTTCTGGCTGCACGGGTACTTCATCTACGGCAACATCTCAGAAACTGAAGAGGAGATGCTCTACATCCCCAAGTTTGCCAAGGAGATAAAGTGCGATTCCATCAGTTTCCAGAAACTCCGCATCGAGAAGTTCTCACCCCTGAAAGAAGTGGTTGAGAAGACACCGAGCTATTACTACAACCGCATCGGTGGACCTGTCTACTCGCAGCGCTATGGGCGAAAGGAGTTAAAGCAAATCAGGAACAAAATCAGAAGGGGATTCTACGATTTGCCGCAGGTGCTCCACCTCATTCGAAAGGTCGGGCGAATCGGGATGACACACTGGCGCGACTTGCCGGTTGCGATTCTTCATCTACCCTTGCTCGCATACAGGCTGGGCATGAAAGGCCGCCGAAAAAAGCGGCATTCCCCGCATCAGACCCGCGTCGCAAACCCGCTGACCCCCGCCGGCCAATAAGCATATTCGGCGAATTCATTCACAACTTCGCTGCTCCTGGGGAACAAAAATCGCCTTATCCTGCTATTTGTTGACCCTCGGTGGCCTTTGGTGTATCATTCAGGCCGACGACGCATCGGCCCGAAAATGGAAATGCCTGGTTACTTTTAAGAAAGGGCGCCATGAGCTGGTACACGATATTTATGCTAATCGCGCTGCCGATTCTTGGGATTGGGTGGATCGCTTATGCGATATGGCTGCACAAGATTCGCAATGAGGAGAAGACCCAGCCCAAGCAGGTCTCGCAGCGCCTGTCTAAGACCAGAAGCGAGATCTCCGACTGGGCGAAGAAGATGAAAGACCACAAGTCGCCCCGAGAGCAGGCCCTCGAACGACGCCGGCAGCTCGAGGCCCAGCGCCTCCGCGAAGAGCAGGAAAAACAACGCGAGTCAAAGGACTGAGACCCCCGGAAATACGATAGAACACAATATCGAGGCAAACAAATGGCTCAGGAGTTCTTAAGCGAAGATTTTCTTCTGCATTGCAAAACCGCCCGGATACTCTACCACGAACACGCTGCAAAAATGCCGATCTACGATTACCATTGTCACCTCCCCGCCGAGAAAATCGCCTGCGACCGCCGCTTCACCAATCTTACCCGGGCATGGCTCTATGGGGACCACTACAAATGGAGGGCGATGAGAGCCAACGCAGTGCCTGAGAATTATATCACAGGCAAGGCCGGCGACTACGAAAAGTTCGAGAAATGGGCGCACACTGTCCCCTCCTGCCTGGGCAATCCGCTCTATCACTGGACGCACCTCGAATTGAAACGATACTTCGGAATCAAGGATAAGCTCTTAGGCCCGGATACCGCCAAGTGGATTTACGACTGCGCAACCGAAATACTCAAAACGCCCGAATTCAGCGTCCGCAACATATTGCGCAAGATGAATGTCAAGCTGGTCTGCACGACCGAAGACCCGCTCGATTCCCTCGAATGTCACCAGAAAATCCGGCACGATAATTTCGAAATCAAGGTCTATACGGCCTTCCGCCCCGACAGGGCAATGGCCGTGGAAGACCTGCCTGGCCTAAATGCCTTTATCGACCATCTCGGCGGAATCTGCGATATCGAGATAAACAGCTACCACACGTACCTCGAAGCCCTGCGGGACCGGCACAAATACTTTCACGACAACGGCTGCCGCCTTTCAGACCATGGCCTTGATGTCCCCTATGCCGAAGAATACACCGAGAGCGAAATCAGTAAAATCTTCCAGAAGATCATCAGCGGCAAAGACCTCAATCCGAGCGAAAAGCTCATATTCAAATCCGCCATGATGGTCGAATTTGCACTTATGGACTACGAGGCCGGCTGGGTCCAGCAGCTTCACATCGGCGCACTGCGAAACAACTGCACGCGCCTGTTCAGGCAGTTAGGCCCCGATATAGGCTGCGACTCCACGGACGACCAGCTTATCGCCCGCCCCCTGGCCCGATTCCTCGACCGACTCGACGTTAACCGAGACCTGCCTAAAACAATCCTGTACAACCTCAATCCGCGGGATAGCGCCGTTCTTGCGACTATGATCGGCAACTTCCAGGATGGCTCTGCCCCCGGCAAAATACAATACGGCTCAGCCTGGTGGTTCCTCGACCAAAAGGACGGTATGGAAGAGCAAATGAGAATCCTCGCAAATATGGGCCTGCTCAGCAGATTCGTCGGAATGCTCACCGATTCCCGCAGCTTCCTCTCATTCCCGCGCCACGAGTATTTCCGCAGAATACTGTGCAACCTCCTCGGTGCCGACGTCGAGGCAGGCCTTCTCCCCAACGATATGGCCCTATTGGGGAAAATGGTCGAGGATATCTGCTTCAATAACGCTAAAAACTACTTCTCGATGGCCCTCGATTAGCATTGTGGCTCATCGCGATTGGTTAAATTCATTCGCCGGTTTACTACCCCGAGCGAGCAAGACAAGCAGCCACGCCATAGCCGCAAGGCCCAGCCCGAGGCTCGCAAACGGCACCAGACCCATGGCGCTGGGGATGTATGCACACAGCAGGGCCAGGGCGGCGACGAAGAGGCTGTAAGGCAACTGGGTGCGGACGTGCCGCATCAAGTCGCACGAACTGGAGATCGAACTCATAATCGTCGTATCGGAGATTGGCGAGCAGTGGTCCCCGAAGATCGCCCCATCCAGAACCGCCCCGATGGTTATCATCGTGTTCAGGCCGTAGCTGTTTCCGTCGAGGGCGAATGCGATTGGGACGGCCGTCGGGATCAGGATGGCCATTGTGCCGTAGCTTGTCCCCGTGGCGAATGACGTCAGCGAGGCCACGACGAAAACAGCCGGGGCAAACCAGTATGTCGGGATCTTGTCCGCGAGAACGGCTGTCAGGAATTTTCCCGTATTCAGGCTGTCGCAGCAGTTCTTCAGCGACCACGCCAGAATAAGTATAACAAACGGAAGCTTCGCCCGTTTAATCCCCCGCTTCAAACAGCTCACTATCACCCGCCCGCCCAGCGGGCCGTAAAGCTGCGAGCAAACAAGCGCCAGGGCCAGTCCGAACAGGCCGGCGCAGTCGAGAATAAGATGTGTATTCTCGGCGGCGGCGATAACATCTCGCCAATAGGCCAAGCTAAGCAAGGAACCACCCGCCTTGAGCCTGGCCGGCCCGCCGCCATCGAACCAAAGCCCACCGATATGAAACAGAATCAGCCCGGCCAACGGGATAAGGGCCTTGATTGCCCGCGCCGACCCCACCGGTGCCGCAGCGTTGGCCGCATCGCCGATCTCGGGAGATTCATCACCCGCTTCAATTTTGTCCCCGCCTTCCCTTGCCGCGTCTTCTGCCGTTTTCATCGCCCCGAAGTCCCTGCCGAGAATCACATGCAGAAACACAAAGCCAATCATCAACAGGCAATAGAACCTGAAACTCAGCGCATCGAAGAAAAGCGAATATCCGCTCCTACCGAGGGCCAGCTCCTGCGATATCTGCCCCAGTAGTCCGACTTCGTAGGCGATCCACGTGCTGACGACTGCAAGGCCCGCGACCGGCGCGCTGGTCGCATCGACGATGAACGCCAGCTTCTCCCGGCTGATCCGAAAGCGGTCGGTAATCGGCTGCATCATCGAGCCGACGATTATGGCGTTCGCGTAATCGTCGATAAAGCAGAGCAGACCCATAAGTGCGGTGGCGATTTGTGCGGATTTGCCCCCCTTGACACGCTTCAACAGCCACAGCACAATCCCCTTGAACCCGCCCGATGCGACGATAACCTCGATCATCACAAATACAGGCGGCAGGAACGCAAGAATCTTCAGATTCGAGTTAAACTGTCCATCGGCCGAAAAAGGACGAACAGTCTCAACTATGTGGCTGCCCGCCGTCCTGAACCCGCCTATCCACGCGGCGAGGCTCAGGGGGGCATCCGGAACGTGCGTCAGCAGCCCCCCGGCCAGAATCGCAATTCCCAGGCTCAAGACCACGTGCCGCGTCAGAAACGCCAGCGAGATCGCAAGCACGGGGGGAATAATGCTATACCACGCCGCCCCTCCGCTCTGTTCGCCTGTTGGCGCCAAATGAGCCGCCACCGCGCACAATCCGCCGAAGATAACGACCGCCCCGGCATATCTAATCAAGGTTCTCGATTTCAACGGAGTTTTCGCCTGAGCATTCCTACCGGATTCTACAGCTCAATACATATCACAAGGCAATACACCGCTGGGAATCATAAATCAAGCCGAAAGAGCGAATTTTCCGGCTGATTTGGGGGGAACTGGCTTGACAAAGCACCGCCTTTGCCTTTTAATGCCTTGCGAATGCCCGCGTCGAGCGGCGCAGGCATATCTAAGGGTCGGTGCCCGAGTGGCTAAAGGGGATGGGCTGTAAACCCATTGGCGTAAGCCTACGCAGGTTCGAATCCTGCCCGGCCCAGTACGTTGCCGCGCGGAATAAATAAAAAGACGCCCCTTGTGCCTGACAAGAGGCGTCTATTGTTTTCCAATTAGCGACGGTATTACAGTCGCTTGATGATATTCAGCTTAGCTGCGGCGACGTCGTATCAAAGCAAGGCCGCCCAATCCGAGCAGGCACATTGTTGCCGGCTCAGGAACGCCGTAGAATTGAATCTCGGCTATCTGCATCGAGTTAGCTGCACCAGCGTCCTTGACGTCTGTGAAGAGCATCTTGTACGACGTATAAATTGCACTGTTGCTGAATTCCACCAGGTCTCCGAGCATGTTGCGGTCGTCGGGCAGAGCAACGGTTCCGGAAGCAATCAGCGTCCAGGTCTCTGCTTCGCCTTCGGTATTGTCGCCGCTCAGGATCGCATCGAGCGTGCCGTACAGCTCCCACGCCGCCGGGTCGCGTTCGGGTGAGTCGTTGGCAGTGGTGATCTCAAATCCTGTAACGACCGTTGTTCCCATAGCCGGGGTAACGATGAACCCGCTGTTCACCTTGCCGAAGTTCAGATACTTGTTCAGTGAACCGTCAACGAGATTTGCCGGGCTCTCGGCGCCGGGATAGCTACTATCCTGCGCGTTGTGAATAGCCAGAATGGGATCATCTGCAGCGAGCAAGTTGGTCCCCGTTCCGTCCGTCGATGCGTAATACGCCACGTCGGCAACCTGCATCAGCTCGCCCGCTCCCCCTTTCAACGTCGGGTACAACATCCGATATGAGGAGTACGCCGTGCTGTTGCTGACCGAGACAACCGGACCAAGCGTAAAGCGATCATCGGGCAGAGTTACTGAACCGGAACCTATCAAGGTCCAGTTCTCGGCCAAGCCCGTGCTGTTGTCGGCGCTTGTAATCGCATCGTTCGTGCCCCAAAGCGCCCACGACGCTGGGTCACGCCCCGCAGCGTCGTTGGCCGTCGTCAGCGTGAAACTCTGCACTGCCGATGCGCCACTCGTACCCAGAGTGACGATAAAGCCGGTGTTCGCTCTGGCGAAGTTCAGGTACTTCGTTCCGGAGTTCTGATCCAGGGCCTTCGGCGGGGCCTCTCCGGCGGGATAGTCACTCCGCGAGATAAGGCCGTCCCGGTCAACAGCGAGGACCGCGTCGCTCGATGATAAGAGCGCCAAGCTGCCAAACGCCGGCACACTCATCAACATGACCAGTAAAAGAATTAGTTTTTTCACCATAACTTGTCCTCCAATATCGACATTTGTTAATTGAATTGTCCGTTGCACATTCAAGCCTCCTCCTTAACGGGGCAACATGCGGCAACAACTCCATCATTTTGGCATGGCCCTCTTCCGAATGATGAGCCATATACAATACTCTAACTTACCTAACTTACCAAACATAGGTACACCCTGTCAAGAAAAAACCATAGAAGCCCAAAAAATCAGAAAAAAAGCCGATCTTTTCTGGCCGCGGCTTCTCAGCCCCGCCCAGACGGGCCGCAAATGCCAAAAAGCACCCCAGAAACCACGACCGGCACCAACGCCTCTCAATGCCACTTTGAGAGTACCCCTTTAAGCATACAAAACGCCGCAAATGGCGAAAAAGTGGGCTGGATCGACCCAGCAACCGGCTACAGAAGCCCAAGTTTGCTGTTACTCGCCTGGCGAGGGTATTTCCGCTGTCCAGTTGTTGGGGTCATTGCCGTATAGCCCCGGCCAGGTCCTCGTCAGTGAGTATCCGCCGCCATCCGGTTTGGTCGGCCAGAGGTCCGGCTCGTCGCCGTCCGGATGGGTGCCATCGCTGTACTTGACGCGGTC
>JAFGTU010000193.1 GCA_016933985.1 Sedimentisphaerales bacterium
GATTCGGCTTGTGCGGCGATGCTGCGGACGTACCGCAAGGGGCACACGGCTGAAGACCTTGCCTCGGCGGTGAAGCTCTGCCGGGCGAACGACATGGCGGTTATGATCGACCTGCTTTTGGGCGGGCCGGGCGAAACAGTTCAAACTGCCCGGCAAACGATCTACTTTATCAAGCGAATCAATCCCGACTGTGCCGGGGCGACGCTCGGTATTAGGCTTTATCCGGGCACGGGCATCAGCGAGGCTATCAGCAGGCGGATCGAGGCCGGCGACGAGAGCGGTATCCATCGCCGGTACGACGGGCCGCTCGATCTGTTCAAGCCGACGTTCTATATCTCGCCTGCTCTGGGCGACGACCCTGGCGGGCTTATCACGGAGCTGATCGGGGGGGACAAGCGGTTCTTTACTTCTGCCAAGAGCGATGAGCCGGGGCCGCGCGACGGGCCGGCAGGCTACAACTACAACGAGAATCAGCCCCTGGTCGAGGCCATTCGCAACGGCGCCCGCGGAGCATACTGGGACATCCTCCGCCGACTCAATGCCTGACAAACGCTGATTCTGAAGAAACGGATTCCGCATCAAGCGTGAAACAACAACTTATGGACTCGAACTCTTGCGAAGAAAACCAAGAAGTTCATCGATCCGCGCCGTCGCCAGAGCAATGCACGAATCCGCTGCTCCATAGTACATCATGACCTTGTTTCCATCCGTAGTCCATCCGCACGGGAAGACAACGTCGTCCACGTCGCCCTCACGCTCATAGTGGGCTTTAGGCCCGAACACCCACTCCTCCGACCGGCGTATCACGATCCTCGGGTCCTGAAAATCAAGCAACGCCAAGCCGAGGCGATATATCGAGCCGGAGGCGGTCGTGCGAACGCCATGATATAGAATTAACCAACCTTCAGTAGTTTTGAGGGGTGGCGCAGATAATCCTATTTTGTTGGCATCCCACCAGCCGCCCAATCGGGCCTGAATCACTTCCTGATGGTCTCCCCAGTGCTTCAAGTCCGGCGAAAATGATATCCAAATATCCGCTGAGGTGCCGGGATGTTTTGCAACCGGCCTATGGAACATCGCCCAACGACCATTGAACCGCACCGGGAGAAGCGCAGCATCCTTATCTTCAGGCGGCATAACAGGCCCAAGACGGGTAAAAGTGCGAAAATCCTTCGTCGTCGCCAGCGAGACAAGTGGGCCGCCGTGCGAGAATGCGGTGTACGCCACTGCCCACACATTCATCTCCTCAAGCCACGTCAGGCGAGGATCCTCAATACCCCATATTTCCTCGGGGTGGTTCTTCGGATCCTGCACCATGGTCGGGGAAGCATCGATTTCCCACCCGTGCACACCATCGCTGCTTCGAGCCACTGTAAGATGAGAAATGCCGCGAAAATCCTCGACCCGGACCAAGAGTAGTGTCTTACCATCGACAATCGCGGCCCCGGCGTTGAAAACGGAATTTGCAGGGTAGGGCCAGTCGCGAACCGATAGAATCGGATTGTCAGGGTGCCTGCAAAATACCTCGCGAGAGACTGCATTATTCATAATTATCCCCCTTTCTCATGGCTACCTACGACATTACGCCTTTCCAAGCATGCTTGCGAGGCCCTTGCGTATAAGCATAGCCGCTATCGCCGCAAGGAGAAGACTCATTACCTTCGACAAGGCCTTGGTGCCGGCCTCGCCCAGGACCTTAATCAGAAGCTGCGAGAAGCTGAATATTAGCCCCGCCAGCAATACATTGGCCACCACTGATATGAGCGTCGCTAAAAGCCCATACTCCGATATCGCGAGAACACACGTCGTTAGCACGGCAGGCCCCACAATCAGAGGGGTTCCTATGGGAACAGCGCCAAGATTCTCACCCGGGATACGGCGACGTTTTACAGGGCTGAGGATGTCGGTAATGGCAAGACAGAACAATATCGCGCCTCCGGCAATCATAAAATCCCCGACGGTAATGCCCAGGACTTTGAATATGCCCTTGCCGAGGAATACAAATCCGATCGCGAGAACCAACGCCGTTCCCATCGACTGCACTATCGTTTTGCCCCGCTCCTCGCGCGTCATGCGAACGGTGAGAGAGACAAATATCGGGAGCACCCCAACGGCGTCAACCGCCACGAAGACAGGTATAAAAGCCAGCAATATATTCTGCCACATATAAACCTTTGTGCCTTCAGATAATCGATGCTAAAGCGCGGTGCTCCGGCCGGCACGAAAAACAAGAAAAAGCACATAAACAACATACGCTACTATAAACACTCCGCCCTCCCACCTGTCAAGCATCCTTCTCTTGCCTGTGAGCATGAAAAGCAGCAACAGCAAGCTCGCGGCCACAGTGACCATGATGTCAATACTCTGCTCCGCCGGCAATGGCAAAGGCCGGATAATCGCGCTTATTCCAAGTATGAAGAAAATGTTGAATATGTTCGATCCCACAATATTGCCCACGGCGATCTCGAAATTGCCCCTCCAAGTAGCCACAGCCGAGGTCGTCAACTCCGGCAGAGATGTCCCTACGGCCACTATCGTAAGACCTATGACCGTCTGGCCTACCCCAAGCGCCGCGGCGAGTTGAACCGCCCCGTTGACAATCCATCTGCTGCCGACTACCAGGCAGAAAAGGCCGGCACAAATCATCACTGCAATGGCCGCCGGTCCGCGTCCGCCGCCGTGCAGCATCTCACCCATACCATGTATCTCCTGCGCGATCCCGACCGTGTAGTAAAGAAACACAATGAAGAAACAGATCAGCACTATCCCATCGCTCCTTGCAAGAACGCCCGATTCGCCGCCGTCGATCAGCACATCGTTGCCCAATACCCACACCAAGACGGCCGCCAAAAGGCTCAGGGGAATCTCCTTCCAGACAGTCCCCTTCGTTACGGTCAGGGCCTTGATAACGCCGCAGATGCCGAGTATCAAAAGGATATTCGCCGTGTTGCTGCCCATAATATTGCCCAGCGCGATCCCAGCGTCGCCTTTGACACTCGCAGTGAGATTAACGAAAAGCTCCGGAAGAGACGTCCCGAAGGCAACTACGGTCAGCCCGATTGCCAAATCCGAGACCCGCAGACGCCTCGCAAGCGCAGACGACCCTCGTATTAGTAACTCCGCCCCTGCGATGACCACCCCGAATCCAACAATCATTAACACATAACTGAGCATAAACCTCAAACCTCCCCCGAACACCTCAAGCCCCAATCAGGCCCCATAAGCGGTTGAGCGAATCAATCGTCTTCTGCAGCGCCGCGCCGTCCTCCATATCGCGCAGCTCCTGGTCGAACGGCTCGCACTCCACAGGCCCGTCATAGCCGATTTTAACAAGCGCGTTGATGAATCCCTTCAAATCAATCACGCCCGTAGTCACCGGCAGCTTCCGCCTGGAATCAATCTGCTCATCGACCGCAATACCCGCCGGGGCATCGTTCACGTGCACGTGCACAATATCCTTGCCCGAAAGCCCAAGCAGCTCCTCGACCGTCCCGTGCGATGTGTACCAGTGCCAGCTATCCATCAAGAGGCCGACGTTCCCCGTCCCAATCGCCGCCGCCAGTTCCATAACCTGCGACTGCTTGTAGATAAACTCATAACGATACCGCGCCCGCGAAGTCTTAGGCCCGACAAATTCAAGACCCAGCCGAAGGTCATAGTCCGTCAGAATCTTCGCCACTTCATGCAGACGCCTCTTGTGCAGTTCGAAGTTCTGCTCGTATGTAAGCTCGTTGTGCCCCGGCGTAAGCCACGTTGCAACGCGCTTTACGCCCAGTTGCTGCAGAATGCCAGCCTCCTTGGGGAGTTGGCCAAGTCCCTTCTCAAACTCCTCCTCGCCCCTTCGGTACTGCACGCTCAATCCGCCCGCACCGTACCGAATCCCCTTTTGCTTCATCTCGCCGAGCCAGGCCGCAATCTCGTCGGCCGATTTCTTCTCAAATTCGCCCGCACTCGGCGTTATACCTTCGAACCCATACTTGACCGCATACTCCAGCGCCTGCCGCTGATTAGCCCGAACCCCAATATGCCCGCACCCTAAATTCTTATAGAACTTGACTTTCTTGCCTGTCTTAGCCTCCCCGGCAGCATCTCTGCAAAAAGCAATACCTGCCACACCCAAAACCGCAGACCGGCAAAACAAACGCCTCGAAATTACTTCATTCACAATGATCTCCTTAAACTCATCCTCTCTCCTTTTCCTGGCCTCCTTGGTGTCTTCGTGGCAATAACTTCATCTTTTCACAATCACACTATCCCAAGCACATCACTCATAGAATAAAGCCCCGGCTTCCTGCCCACCAGCCACTTTGCCGCCCGCAGCGCCCCGCGCACAAACGTATCCCTGCTGTTGGCCGTATGCCCGAGAGTAACCGTCTCACCCAAGCCCCCAAACATCACACAATGTTCGCCCGTAATATCTCCCGCCCGAACGGCGTGCATCCCGATTTCACCCTTCTTGCGGAGCGTCTCCTTTCCGCTTCGCCCATCGACTATGCACGCCGGGAAATCGCGCCCCGCAGCCCTGGAGATGTTCTCAGCCAAAGTAAGCGCGCTGCCGCTCGGCGCATCCTTTTTGAAGCGATGATGCTGCTCGACTATCTCGATATCATAATCCTCGCCTAACATCGAGGCGACCCGCCCCACAACGTTGAAAAGAACATTCATCCCGACGCTCATATTGGTCCCGTATATGATGGGAATCTTCTTGGCAGCAGTCAAGACCTTAGCCCGCTCCTCGTTTCCCAATCCCGTAGTCCCCAATACAAGCGAGACGTTGTTCTCGACACAATACCCAACAGTAGCCCCCGCCGCCTCAGGCAAAGAAAAATCAATCGCCACGTCAGCCCCAGCCGGAAAGCCGCTGTCGAGCTTAACCCCAATCGCCCCGACCCCGGCTACATGACCGGCATCCTTGCCAATATCAGGATGCCCGGCCGCCTCGACAGCCCCAGCAATCTCAAACTCGCCCGACTCAACAGCCAGCGCCACAATCCGCCGGCCCATCCGACCGCCGGCCCCAACAACCAAAAGCTTAACCGTCATCTCAAAACTCCAATAACTACCGTTGCATACGAACCGACAATATACCACAACCCCAGATTTTCACAATCCCTAATCGTTGTCCCCGCGATCTCCTGCCAACCGGTTTTGTCCTTGAAAGGGCCGCTTGCATACTGTAGGTTTTAAGTAGTATCGACGCATCGGCTTATGGATTCAGTGGGTAACATGGGCTTTTAGCCCTTGCCGCCCACGATGACCGGCTTTGTATCTTCGTTAGTACTGGAAAGGACCGGAATCTTATGAATACCTATACTCAACGACATCCAACATATCAATTCTTCACCGTCCTGAGATACAGCCTTATCTTACTGTCCTTGTCAGCCGGTCCGGTATCCGCCGAGGACGCCGGCGAATTACTGAAACTATCCGGCATCGAAGGCGGCCTGATCGTCCATGTTGGCTGCTCTGATGGCGAGCTCACAGCCGCATTGCACGCCGGCGACCAATACTTCGTACATGGCCTCGATACCGATGAAAAGAATGTCGCTGCCGCCAGAGCCAATATCATCGAGAAGGGAATCTACGGCCCCGTAAGTATCGACAGATGGGACGGTAAGCTCCTGCCGTATGCAGATAATCTCGTGAACCTAATTGTCGCCCAAGACGCAGGAAAGCTCTCCCAAGACGAATTGCTCCGCGTCCTGGCCCCCAATGGCGTCGCACTTATCCGAAGCAAAGGCAGTTGGGAAAAAATCGTCAAGCCCTGGCCCGAAGAAATCGATGAATGGACCCACTATCTGCACGACGCCGACGGCAATCCCGTAGCCAACGATACCGTTGTCGGCCCGCCGGAGCGACTCCAGTGGATAGGCAGCCCGCCATGGTCCCGCCACCACGACCACATGGCCAGCCTGACATCGTTAGTCTCCGCCTCAGGCCGACTCTTTTACATCCTCGACGAAGGCCCAAGAGCCTCGATTCAACTTCCCCCGGAATGGCGTCTGATAGCCCGCGACGGTTTCAACGGCATCATTCTATGGAAGCGGGACATCAGTCAGTGGTGCAGCCATCAGTACCCCCTAAAAAGCGGCCCGGCCCACCTCCTCCGCCGCCTCGTAGCCGTCGGCGACCGTGTCTATGTCACTGTCGGCATCGATGCGCCCGTAACCGCCCTCGACGCCGCAACGGGCAAGACACTACTGACTTACGGGGACAGCGAGCACACCAGAGAAATCATAGTCTCCGACGGCGCAGCATTCTTCGTAGCCGACACATCCCGGTCCCTCCTGCCGGATTGGCGACGCAAGCATACATACGTCTGGGCCAACACAAGCCAGGCCAACCCAGGCTGGGGATGGCAGAGAACCGCCCGAAAGATACTCGCCTACGAAGCCGACTCTGACCGGCTCCTATGGCAGGTTGAAGCCCCCGTCGCCCCATGCTCCCTCGCCGCCGATGCCAAACGAATCTTATTCCACGACGGAGAAAAGCTTGTCTGCATCGACCGCGCCAATGGCCAGGAAATCTGGCAAGGCGCAAAAACGCCGACCGCCATTCCCGTCCCCACCAGCACAGGCCCCCGCGTCCTGCTCTACAAAGACGTAGTTTTGCTCGCCCCCAACACCGGGCAGATGTCCGGCTGGGACGTCAACAACGGAAAGAAGCTCTGGGAGCAGCCGCAGCGGGCCAGCGGACACATGTCACTTAAAGATCTCTTCGTAGTCGAAGGCCTCGTCTGGACAGGCTCAATCGCCAATAGCGGCGACGACGGCGCCTTTGTCGGCTACGACCCCGCAACCGGGATTCTCGCAAAAGAGTTCCCCGCAGACGTGCAGGTCCACTGGTTTCATCACCGCTGCTATTCATCCAAAGCCGCCGGCAAATACATCATGACCGGACGCAACGGGACCGAATACATCGACCTCGAAGCCGAGCACTGGAAGCCAAACCACTGGCTCCGAGGCGGTTGCATCTATGGCGTCATGCCCTGCAATGGAATGACGTATGCCCCTATGGACTCCTGCGGATGCCAGCTCGAAGCAAAGCTCACGGGACTAAAGGCACTTGCCCCCGGACCGCTGCCCAAAATATCTCAAGCGGCTCTCTCTGCCGAAGGCCGCCTGGAAAAAGGCCCCGCTTACCGAAAAGGCGAAGGCCCCTCCGCCTCCCCCGCCGACTGGCCCACATATCGCCACGACCCTGCCCGCAGCGGCGCTGCCTCTGGTGCCGTCTCGGCCGACCTCAACCAGGTATGGCAAACCAGACTGACAGCCCCGCTGACCGCCCCGACCATAGCCGCCGGAAAGCTCTTTGTAGCATCCAAAGACATCCACACTCTCCACGCCCTCAACACGCAAACGGGAAAACTGCGATGGTCATACACAACCGGCGGACGCATCGATTCGCCGCCAACCTATTACAGAGGCCTCGTCCTCTTCGGCTCGGCAGACGGATACATCTATGCACTTCGCGCTGAAGACGGCAGCCTCGCATGGCGATTCAGGGCAGCACCCATAGACCAAAGAATGATGGCATGGGAGCAACTCGAATCCGCATGGCCCGTGCACGGAAGCGTCCTCGTATATAACGACGTCCTCTACTGCACCGCCGGCAGAAATATGTATATCGACGGCGGAATCCGTCTCATCCGCCTCGACCCTCGCACCGGAAGACTTCTCGGCGAGACTGTTATGGACGACAAAGACCCCGAAACAGGACTGGATATGCACATTGCATACCTCAAGAAGACCCAGGGCAACAATATGCCCGTCGCCCATTCCGACATCCTCTCATGCAACGGACACAACCTGTGGCTCCGCTCCCAGAAGATAACGTTCGACGGCAAACGAATCGAAATAGCCCTTCAAGACGTCACAGAGCAGAATCCCGAAGATTTCCACATTTTCTGCCAGAACGGGTTCCTCGACGACTCATACTTCTTCCGGTCATACTGGACGTACGGACGACGAGTCACAGGCGGATACGGCGGCTGGTTCAGAGCCGGACGCCTCGTCCCGTCAGGCCGTATCCTCTGCTTCGACGACGCCCGTGTTTACGGCTACGGACGAAAGCCCGAATACATGCTCAACTCATCGGTCGTCGAATACCAGGTCTTCGCAGCCGAGAAGGTTGTCGCCCGCGACGCCATACAGAAAGTCGCCACAACCGACCGAGCCATCAATGCCCGATCCACCTACTCAAACGCAAGCTCATCCGACTGGCGAGTCCTCCACTTCTTCCCGCCCGAAGACCTCTCCGCTGCCAAGCTCCAATGGAAATTCGACCAGCCCGCCATAACCACCAGGGCAATGACCGTCACAGAGGGCACCCTCTTCATCGCAGGCCCACCCGACCTCATCGACGAACGCCAGGCGTATCATAATCCCGACGACCCGGATGTGCAGGCCCGCCTCAAACGCCAGGCAGAAGCCCTCGAAGGCCGCCTCGGCGGACAGCTCTGGGCCTTCAACAAGGCCGACGGAAAGCTCACCGCCAGATACGCGCTCGACACCATACCGGTCTTCGACGGAATGGCAGCCGCAGAAAACAGCCTCTATATGACAGCCATCAACGGAACCGTTTTCCGATTCTCTGGAACCGGAGGCGCAGTCCTCAACCAGGTCGCCGGCGCTTCAACCCAGGTAATATGGCCGGAGCCGGAAGACCCCAACTACCTCCGGCCCCCCGAAGAATCCAAAGAAGCTGATTTCACAAAAGTCGCTCGATGCAAGGTGGTAGCGTCCAAGCTCGGCTACCGCCTCCGCGCCGCAGGCAGAGAACAGGTCGGCCTGGCCCTCAAAAAACTCGATAATGTTATCACCGGCTCGGCTACTTTCAAGACCCGCATCAAAGCCGCTCCTTCCGGCGACGGCCTGCTCAGTAACGGATTCCTTGCCTTCGGCGACAAGCCAAACGATGCCGCACTGATAAAATGCGGAGTCAAACTAAGGGCTGAAAACGTCTCAATCGTCCAGGGGCCTCTCCTCAGCGGAGACGCGAAGACTGCTAAGATAAAACCGCCGGGCGACAAAACGCTTGAGATCACAGTTACCGTTAACCTCGAAGCCGGCAAGATAGTCTGCACCGCCGACGGAGTAACGGTGCAAGCGGACATCCAAACGCCCCTCAAATCCATCACCCACGTGGGCTACGCAATAGACAGCGCAATAATAGACGTTGCGCCGATAGAAATCTCCACCCCGTAACCGGACCGGTCACTTTGTCACTGTAAGGAGAGAAGCGACGCGGCAATCTCCCGCTCCGCGAACTATGGCGCGCCCGCCCAAGCGGTCTCACAGAATCCACGGCGAGCGTCTCGCACGCCATGTCATTCGGGTCGCCTCGTCGTCGCCCGGAAAGACCTCGGCCTTCGGGTCCCACTTCAAGGGTCTATCCAGCAGCATCGCGATATTCGCCAGGTGACAGACCGTGCTTGACCGATGCCCCACCTCTGCGTTGCAGATTGGATCTTTGCGGTTTTTGATACAATCGAGGAAGTTCTGCTTATGATCGTTGCTCTCATAGAGATGAATCTCATTCGGCCCTATTACTGAATCGAGAATCGACTTTGGCTCGGCGTCGAGCTTGCCCCGGTTCACATATACCCATCCCTCGCTGCCGTGGAATCGCGTTCCGCCGCCCCCGGTCTTAAGAAACATCTTCACCCCATTGGCGTAGGTGTACTCAACATCGACTTTCGTCGCCGTCGTGAAAAGCCCCGTCGCGGGAAACTCACCCTTGCCCCGAATCTCCACCGGCCCGCTGTCATCGGCCTGAGCGCCCCACTGTGCGATATCAAGATGATGCGCCCCCCAATTAGTAACCTGTCCGCCGGAATAATCCAGCAGGAACCGGAACTCGTAGTGACATCGCTGGTGGTGATACGGCTCCCACGGAGCCGGACCAAGCCATAGATCGTAGTCCAGCTCCTTCGGCATAGGCTCCGGAATCCATGTCGGTGCGCACTGCTTGTTGTTGCCGGGAATTCCAATTTCAATAGTCTGCAGCTTGCCGATTCGCCCGTTCACCACGAACTCGCAACCCGTGCGAAACTCGCGGCCCGACCGCTGCTGCGACCCCGTCTGAAAGACGCGCCCGTACCGCTTGACCTCATCGGCCAGTTTCCTGCCTTCGGCTATCGTCAAAGTCAGCGGCTTCTCGCAATAGACATCCTTGCCCGCCCGGACGGCGGCGATAGAAACAGGAACGTGCCAGTGGTCCGGCGTGCCGACGGAAACCGCATCGATATCCTCCCGCGCGATTAGCTCACGAAAATCAATATACGACGACTCCGAGCTAAGCCCAACCTTCTCCCGCGCATTTTCCAGGTGCGCAGAATCGACGTCGCAAACAGCAACGACCTGCGAGGCCTTATTCCCCTTAAACCCGTTCATGTTGCTGCCGCCTTGTCCGCCGACGCCCACGCACCCGATGGTAATCCTTTCGCTCGGAGCATTAGCACCGAAAACCGACGCCGGCAGAATCGTCGGAATCGCAAATGCCGCCCCCGCCAAAGCCGAACCCCTCAAAAAATCCCTGCGACTAACACTCCCTAATCGCTTCATTCGTCTGCTTGTCATTATCTCATCCTTTTATGATTATCTTCGTGTCTTGACGCCTTAGCGGCTGTTCTCGAAACGAACCACTTATCTTCAGTCAAGCTCTTTGATCCTCAAATTCCGAAAGGCCAGTTTATCCCCGTGCCCGCAAAACCCGATATACCCCTTCTCCCTTTTCAGCCCCGGATGCTTCTCAAGAACATCCTTGGCAATATTCTCTTCGGAGATATCCGCATCGACAATCGTCTGGCCGTTCAACTTAACCGTTATCTTCTTGCCCCTGGCGATCACCTCCTGGTAGTTCCAGCCCCCGTAGGTCCAGTCATCCGAATCCCAAGGCGTGCCAGCCTTTAGAAACCCGCGCTTCGCCGGCACTACCCCGTAGATCGACCCGTGATACTGATAAGGCTGAAGGGTTGCATACTGCGGCGACGTATTATCCAGTATCTGCAGCTCCATCCCAACGTAAGCCGCATCCCCGGTCAACGGCGTGCGAATCCCAAGCCCGTTGTTTGCCCCGGGAGTCAGCTTAAACTCGAACCGCATAACAAAATCGCCGTACTCCTTCGCCGTATAGAGATTGCCGCCGCCAAGCTTCGGCTCGACGATAATCATACCGTCCTTGACGACATAACCTTTGGTATTGCCCTGCCAGCCCGTCAGGTCATTGCTGTCAAAGAGGGGCTTGAATCCATCGGCCTTCTCCTGTTCGGTCAATTCGTTCTTGATCTCCCGAATGAATATATTCCTGAAATATAGCTTGCTCCCATGCGACTGAAGCTCAATCTGCCCGTTCGGATAGATCGGCTTATCGCGCTCCCAGTAGTTCTCCATTACAACGTTATCGACCACGAGCACCCCGTTCAGACGCACCGTCACCCGATCCCCGTGCATCTTAATCCTAAAACTGTTCCACTCGCCCACAGGCTTGTCGGCCACCTTCAAAGGCTTGCTCGGATTCTTCTGGTTGTTATAAAGCCCGCCCGAGCCGACCTGCGCCCCGGAGCTAACCCTCGCCGTATCCCAAATCTGCACCTGCGGCGAGCCCCGCAGATAAATCCCGCTGTCACCTCCTTCTTCGATCTTCCAATCGACAAGCATCTCGAAATCGCCGTAATCCTTCGCCGTGCACAGGCTGTGCCCCTTGCCGTCAAAGACCAGCGCCCCATCCTCGACCTGCCAATGCGCCCGCATATCGTCATCGGCCTTGGCCTGCTTCGCCGCCAGTTCATCTTTGCTCATCTTGGCCCGCGCCTTGGGGTCTTCAACAAGCCCCTTCCACCCGCTAAGGTCCTTGCCGTTAAAAAGCGCCTTGAATCCCTCAGGCGGCTCATTCAACGCACCATAAACCGGCCCAACCAGCGAAACACACATCACAAAAAGAATCGCCCAGATAGTGAGCTTCTTCATTTTATTACCCTTTCCAGCCTATTGAAACTGTATGCCATCAGCCGACCCAATGCC
>JAFGTU010000194.1 GCA_016933985.1 Sedimentisphaerales bacterium
GAGAAGCCAGGCCCTGGGCTCGTTCAGGACCATGCTCGAAGGCATTTGGCGCGACCCTGCAATACTGCTATCCGTAGGCGCCGAGGCCAGCCGCAAAGCGCGTCCGAATGAGAATCTCGCCCAGCCGTTGCTTGACGTCTTCACGGTAGGCCCGGGGCGATTCACCCAGGAGGATGTCCACGAAGCCGCCCGCGCGTTTACGGGCTGGTTTGTGCTCAGGGGCCGGCTTCGCTATATTGAGCGTGAGCACGACGACGGGGACAAGCAACTATTCGGCCAAAAAGGTCCCTTCAAGGGCGACGACGTAGTGAGAATACTCCTTGAGCAACCCGCAACTGCGCAGACGTTAGTCTGTAAGCTCTACTGCTTTTTCTTGAACGAGAGCGAAGAACCCGAGGCGAACCTGCTCACCCCGCTGGCCGAATCATTCGCAAAAGACTACGACATATCTAAGCTCGTCGAGACAATTCTGCGGTCGAACCTGTTCTTCTCGCCGGCGGTGTATCATCAGCAGATCAAGTCGCCGATAGAGTTTGCACTGGGCATTATCAAGGGACTCGAAGAAACCGTCTCCACCACCCAGCTCGCAAAAGACCTCGCCGACCTTGGCCAGAATCTTTATCACCCGCCCACAATTCACGGCTGGCCCGGCGGACGGCACTGGATCAATACCTTCACGATGACCGCACGGAGCAACCTCGCCTTGGCCTTGCTCCAGGGATCAGGCCCTTACGGTGACAAGCTCAACCCCTGGCTGATCGCCCAAAATCATGGGGCATCGGATTTGCAATCCGCCGGTCGATTCCTTCTTGATCTGTTCCTGCAGGGTGACGTCGAGGGCGGCGAGTACGACACTTTGCTAAAGGCCGCGGAAGCGACGACCGGCGGGCTGCAAGAGCAAATTCGTCGGTTTGCCTATAACATCACCACACTTGCCGAGTTCAATCTCGCTTAGATTTCGGAGAAGAAGCAATGTCCCACACACGCCGGAATTTCTTGAAGGGCGCCTTGGGCGCCTCGGTCCTTATGCCCTTCGGCGGCTCGATGCCGAATCCGCTGACTTCCTCGGCGATGGCTGCAAAGAGGCGAGACGACCGCAACACCGTACTCGTAGTCGTTCAGCTCTCAGGCGGCAACGACGGGCTTAACACCGTCGTTCCTTACGCCGACGACGAATACGCCCGCAACCGCCCGACTCTGCGCCTACCCACCGCAGAGCTGCACAAGATCGATTCATACATAGGTTTTCATCCGAGGATGGGAGGCTTCATGCGGCTTTACACAGAAGGGCGCCTCAGCATCGTTCAAGGCGTTGCCAGCCCGAACACCGACGACTCGCACGAAAATGCCATGCGCATCTGGCACACTGCCGATACCGAGAACCTCGGTCGCCAAAGGGGCTGGCTGGGCCGCGCCATCGACAATGAGTGGGATGAGAACACGACAAATACCGCGGCGGTTTTTGTCGGACCGATATCGCAGCCTTTCGCTCTAAACTCGGCAAATGCAATCGTTCCCTCCATCCTTAGGCCGAGCGACCTCGTCGCCAGGCAAATCTCAGACTCCGCAGAATTGTCCGGCGCCGATGGCGACAAATCACTGTTGAATTTCATCCGGCAATGCAGAGCAGGCGTCTCGGCGAACAAGCGAAGAATCGAACAAGAAAGCACCGGCGCGGCCAAGTATCCTTCATTCGGACTGGCTGGCCACTTGCGCAGCGTCGCCCAGCTTATCCGCGCCGACATCGGGATTCGTATATTCTTCGTCGAGCTCGGCGGCGGCGGCATCGGCGGATTCGACAACCACGCCAATCAACTGGGCAACCACTGCGCATTGCTGCACCAGTTGTCGGAGTCGATTGCGGCCTTCGTCGATGACCTGGAGCGTGACAAGCTGCTGGATCGGGTCCTGCTTATGACGTTCTCGGAATTCGGACGCACCGCCAAGGAGAACGGACGGCGCGGGACGGGGCACGGTATTGCCGCACCGGTCTTTCTGGTCGGCGGGAGAGTCAAGGGCGGTCTTATCGGGTCGCATCCGAGCCTGACCGATCTGCAAAACGGGGCTTTGAAGCTCAAGATTGACTTCCGCAGGGTGTATGCGACCGTGTTGGACCGGTGGCTTGGCTTCGAGAGCCGAGCGGTGCTCGACAGACAGTACGAGGCGCTCGATATCCTGAATGTCTGACCTGCCCAAATCCATACGGCCACCGCAAACGCCCGACATACCGCGGCGGCGGGGTTGAGTCATGTCTTGATGAAGGTGTAGGTCTTCTTGCCCTTTGCGGAGAGCTTGAACAGGCCGGTGCCTGTAAGCGAGGAGAGGATTGCGGCTTCTTTCATGTGGTGGTCGCTGAATGACAGAATTCCGTTCGGCTTCAAGATTCTGCGCAACTCGTTCAACACCTTGCCCGGCTCGCTTAACAGGTGAAACGTATCGTATAAGAGCACTACGTCTATGGCGGCGTCGGGCAAAGAGGTCTTGCAGTCGGATTGAATGGTCTTGACGTTGGTCAGGGCGTTGTCTGCGGCTATTTTCAAGGCCCTTTGTACCGCCAGCGGGTGGATATCGAGGGCGTAAAGCGTTCCCGATTCGCCGACGAGCTTTGCGGTTTCCCGTATATAACCGCCCGGGCCGCAGCCGTAGTCGAGGACGGAGAACCCCGGCTTTATATTCGCTTCCTTCAGGACGTTTATGCGAGGCGAGAGCCAGTCGCGCAGCTTGAAAGCGGCGACCGTTATCTTGAAATACAAACCTGATTTCGGTTTGTCCATCGGCAGCCATCCTATTTAGCTAAGATTCGGTTATGTTTCGGGCGGGAGGATTTCGGCCTTGATGTTATGTTTGGCCGCTTCGTCGAGGGTCGGCTGGCCGAGGCAATATACCTTTAGGCTGGGCGGTATGGTCTTGAATCGCTTCATAAATGCCCGGACCGTCGAGGCGCTTGTGAAGAGTATCTGGTCGATGTAGTCGAAGTCGGTCGGTTCGTGTTCGATGTCGATGTTCTTATAGACGACTACGACCTCGACCTCGGCTCCGGCGGCGGTCAGACGCTCTAAGAGGACGGGCGAGCCGACTTCGGGTTTGACCAGCAGGATTCTCCTGCCCTTGACGCCGAGTTTGCCGAATTCTTCGAGCAGGCCCGCGCTCGATTCGAGCTTCGGCTGCATATCGGCCAGTACGCCGAATTCTCTGAGGGCCTCGGCGGTAGTGGCGCCGATGGCGGCGACCTTGTTCGAGGCAAGGGTCCTTGTGTCAAGGCCGATAGCATTCAGTCTCTCAAAGAAGAATTTCACGCCGTTCGTGCTCGTGAATACTATCCAATCGTAAGGGGCAAGATTCTTCAGCACGTTGTCGGCGGCGCTGTAGTCTTCGATAGGGACGAGCTTGATGAACGGCCTGTGGATGATGGTGCCGAGATGCTTATATTTCTCCGGGTGTGTGCCGGGCAGCAGTATTCTTGGCCTGGCGCCGAACCAGTCGAGCTTCTCCTGCAGCTCCACGACCTTGCCCACGATGAAGATTGCGGGCTTTCGCAGTTGGGCCTTCTCGGCAACCTCAAGGAAATTATCGAGAGTGCCCTTGACGACTCTCTGGTCGTAGCATGTGCCCTTTTCAACGGCTGCGATCTTCGTGTCTTTGGCCCAACCCTGTTTGAGCAGTGAATTGACGATTCTTTCGATGTTGGCCACGCCCATCAGGAAGATCAGCGTCCCTGCTTTTGGTATTTCGAGCTCTTTGTCTTCCTTACGATGCCCCGTGATTATGGCGAGGTTGGATGTGCAATCCCTGTGTGTAGGGGGGATTCCGGCGTAGCAGGCCGCTGCAAGCGCGCTTGTTACACCGGGAACGACCTCAAACGGGACACCCGCCTCAGCACAAGCCTCCGCCTCCTCGCCGCCTCTGCCGAATATGTATGGGTCTCCGCCTTTCAGCCTGACGATCATATTTCCGGTGCGGGCCTTTGCCACGAGCAAACTGTTGATTTCGTCCTGCGGCAGTGTGTGTTCGCTTGCGAATTTGCCGACCGATAACACCTCGGCGCCGGGACGGGCTAATTCGAGCAGCTCCGGCGGGATGAGGTGATCGTATAGAATGACGTCGGCCTCGCTTATCAAGCGATAGCCTCTCAGCGTTATCAGTTCCGGGTCGCCGGGGCCGGCGCCTACGAGATAAACTTTTGACTTTGACATATCAGCTTACCACCAAGACTTTCCCACAAGACAATTGTTTGCAAGGTCGATCATCCGCCGGCTCCGTAGCTGTGCAGCCCCGCGAAGAGCTGGGAGAGATTCACCCAGAGAAGAGTGACAATAATGACGAGTATGCCTGCAATCGCCCATAGGCTGTTGACGCGAGGATGCCGCTTTGCGGACATATAGCGATAATGCAGGTATCCGACGTAAACGAGCCACGAGGCGAGCGACCAGAGCTCTTTCGGGTCCCAGCCCCAGTAATCTCCCCAGGCGAGCTTGCCCCAGATACTGCCAAGAACCAATCCGAGCGTCAGCAGTGGAAAACCGATACAGATAAGCCGATAGGTTGCCTCTTCGGACGGCAGCAGATTCTCACCCGGCCTTGGGTTCCTTCCGGTGAGCTGCCAGAGGGCGTGAGAGGCGGCTTTGGCCATAAGGATGTAGGAGATCATATAAACTGCGACGTGCGGCGCGAACAACCAGCTTTGCAGGGCAGGCGGGAGCATCTGCGGGTCGGCGTTGAAGAAAAAGCCGGCGGGAACAAGCACGACCGCCCCTATGAGCATATCAGCCGAGCGCCCCCCTATATGCAAGACTCGGCGGCAAAAAACCGTCACCGGATATATCATTCCCAGGCACAGGAACACCTCGAAGAGATTCTGCATGGGCACGTGCCGGACGTGATGCCAGCGATAGCCGAAGGAGACGACCGCCGCAACGAATCCGAGCACATACAGCGTATGCCCCGCCCTCGGCCGGCGCAGCAGGCTCGCAAGCAGCGCAAGCAGATAGGCCGCTATGGAGATGTAAATCAGTAAGCCCTGGACTGTGTATTTGATTTCCATTTGCTCGCTTTTTGATCCTGTTGTTCACGGTCGGTTTGCACCGGTTTCGGTAGTTTTCTCAGCCAGAAATGCCAGAAGGCGCCGATGCAGAGCGCCAGGAATCCGCCATAGACCGAGGCAAGCCCGCTATCCGGACTGACCATCAGGACGGTGTATTCGCCCGCCTGGGCGTCGTAGGAATGTTGATAGAAATGGTATCCGCCGAAGTGCAGGGGATGATTGACCTCAATATCCTTCCGGGCGACGACCTGGCCGTCGCGAATCACCTGCAATTCGCTCACATAGTCGCGGATGACCCTTTCATAACTCATATAAAGCTGGTCGTCCGGATAGATATGGCCTCGGGACCGCTCGAAGACGTATCTTGTGGATGCCGGTCCGTTGGGCGGCTCGATGCGGACCTCAAGGGCCGCGTTGGTTCCCGTCCCCGGTTCGTCCCCGGCGGCCCTGCTGTCGCCTTCGATCGCTATTTTGAAATTCTCGAAGACCTTTACGATCTCCACGGTTCCGAACTGCAGACCTAATTGGAATCGAGCGCCGATTTGAACGGGAAATTCCCACGCTGCATCGCCTTGCCTGATCTGAATGTAGATGTGTCCCGGCTCGTAGTATTCAAGTCGAAAGTCTTTCAGTCTTATGTAGAACGGCAGCTCTCGTATCTCGTTGTCTTCCAATACGACCCGGTTGTCGGAATAGCCCTCGTAGATTTGCATTTGTCCCGTTGGCACTATGTCGGTTCCGAAAAGCCTTTTCTGGATGTTGCGTCCGGCGTCCGAGCCCCAGATTGCCCCGGCCAGGATGAGGATACACCCGGCGTGCACGAGCAGAAGGGCGGGCACGCGAAGCAGCCGTCGAAACAGAACGATTCCAACCGCCAGCAGCAAGGCAAACACCACCCAATAGATGCCCAAGGGGGCCGTGTTGAAAAAGGCCTTGGCGCGCTCGGGACCGATAAATGCGCCATAGACGGAAAAGAAGAACAACAGCACGATAAGCGCCATTGCGGCCCACATAGCGGTCCGTCTGAGCCTGTTCTTCAGTCCTTGTTGCACACTCGAAGCCATATCAATCCGCCGCCCGGCAGGTCCCCGGAACGTGTCCTGCATATCTCAGGGACATAAAATGCACTTCATCTTTACACAAGATTATGCCATAAGGCCCTCGAATTGCAAGCGCATTAGATGCCGCGATAGCGTCCCGTCGGAATGGCGACGCCATTATAGCGGGTCATTTGCGGGCGACGGCAAGCCGAAGAAGACTTTTGATGTTGCGGTTACAGCGGCGGCGAATTCGGCCAAGTCCATGCCTTTTAGCTCGGCCAGGAATTTTGCGGTGTGGATCATCAGGGCCGGCTCATTGACCTTCTGCTTTCGCATCGGCTCCGGCGACATATAGGGGCAGTCGGTCTCGATCATCAGCCTTTCGAGCGGGATGAGCTTGGCGGCCTGTCGAGCCCGCTCGGCGTTCTTGAACGTTACGACGCCGGTGAAAGAGATGTAGTAACCTCGTTCAAGGACTCTTTGCGTCTGTTCCGGCGAGCCGCTGAAGCAGTGGAAGACGACGCCTCTGAGGCCTGAGCCGTGCTGTTCGAGAACCTCCATCGTCTCGTCGAAGGCGTTCCTCGAATGGATAACGACCGGCAGATTCAATTCGCGGGCGAGCTTCAACTGTGCGGCGAAGACGCGAAGCTGATCGGGCTGTTTCGAGAAGTTGTAGTGGAAGTCCAGCCCCGTCTCGCCTATCGCCACGACCTTTACGTCCTCGGCGAGGCGCCTGAGCTCCGCAAGGGTATCGGCGGTAACGTCCTTGGCGTCGTGCGGATGGACGCCGACAGCGGTGTAGAGATTGCCGAATCGCCCGGCGAATTCGGCCGCTTTGATACTGTCTTGGAGGTTTGTGCCGACGGTTATCCAGGATGTCACTCCGGCGGCCCTGCTGCGCTCCAGAACGGCGTCCACCTCCGCATCGAGCGGTTCGAAAGTCAGATGGCAGTGCGTGTCAATCAGCTCCACTTGCGACCTTTTCAGTACAGTCTATTTCGATACCTTCGGTTGTCCGGCCGGCGCGGACGATTATAGTCGGTTCGGCCTTGGCATCCTCTTTTGCGGGAGTGACGTGGCCGACGAATTGCCTATTTCCGGAGTAGTAGTCTTGTTCCACAGGCCGAGCCCGGGAGTCCGCAAAGACCGGTCCCGGCAGCGCCGCCGCAATAGCCGGAAAAACTGCTGCATTTTTCATTATCGCCTCTTATGACGAGAAAGCATTGCGAAAGTGCTCGATTCTCGCTGCGCCTTTGGCGGGCACGGTTACTGCCAGGACGTCGAATCGAAATGGGCGGTCGTCTATCTCGTGGGCCGTGAGGAAGTAGCGGGCCGTCTTGATGAGCCTGAGCTTCTTCGGATACGTTACCGTCTGCTCGGGTGGGCCGAAGGCGCCGTCGGCTCTGGTCCTGACCTCGACGAAGACGAGCGCCGAATCGGTATCGACCATAACCAGGTCGAGCTCGCCGCTCTTGCAGGAGTAATTGCGGGCCAGGGTTTTGAGCCCCTTGGCCCTAAGGAACCTTTCGGCACGCTTCTCGCCCCATCGGCCAAGCGATTTCTTGTCGCCAAGAAGCCTACTGCGGTTGAGAAACATATCGGGC
>JAFGTU010000028.1 GCA_016933985.1 Sedimentisphaerales bacterium
ATTGCGCCGGCGATCAGGTCGCTTTGGCCGCCGCCGCCCCACGAGTTGCTCAGCACGTTAGCTCCGTTGTTGACGGCGTACATAATGCCGTTCGATAGCTGTGTGCTCGTTCCCGTGCCGCTGCTGTTGAGCGATTTGACAATCATTACCCTCGCTCGCGGCGCGACGCCGATTATTCCCCTGCCGTTGTCGCCGACTCCGGCAATAATCCCCGCACAATGGCTGCCGTGCCCGTGGTCGTCAATAGGATTATTGTTCCCGCCGATGAAATTCCAGCCGCGGATGTCATCGACGTACCCGTTCTTATCGTCGTCCTTGCCGTTGAAGTCATTGGCGTCGGCATACCCGTTGCCGTTCAGGTCCTCGCCGGGATTGATCCAGATATTGTATTGCTCGCCGGGGTCCAACTGGTTGTTGGCGTTGGAGTCGCGGTACAGGTCCTCGTGGTTGTAGTCAACGCCCGTATCGATCACCGCCACTACGATCCCCTCGCCTTGCGCCTGGTCCCATGCGTTATCTGGATTGACTGCGTGCAGGCCCCACATATCCGCGTATTCCTGGCCCCAACTGCCGGTCGAATTGTAATAGGTATCGTCCGGGGCCAACTGACAGCGGTAATAGTAGTCGGGCTCGGCCCACTTAACGGCCGGGTCGGCCCGCAAATTCTGGCACGCCTTGGCCGGACTCGCGCCTTTCGAGAGATGCGCCAGATATACATCCTTCAGCGGCCCCTCCGCACCATGCGCAAAAAGGCGAACCGTTTGCCCGAATCTGTGCCTGCTTGCGATGCCTTGCAGAACCTCCCGGGCTTGTGCAGACTCGTCGCCGTAATCGCCTTCGGGGCGGTCAAGCTCGAATACCACACGGTCGGGCGCGTACAACAGCGTTTCCGGCAGGGGACTCACGCCGGGATCAGCGTTGATCGTTGTCCCAAGGGATGAGACGGACAACGCAACGGCTGATACTATCGCGGCAAACAACTGTGCTGCTTTTAACACTTGCATATCCGAGAAAAGCCGGCGAGCATAAGCGCTTAATGAGCGGGAACTTAACAATCGTCCCCGGCGGGAGTCGAACCCACAACCTTTGGCTCCGGAGGCCAACGCTCTGTCCAATTGAGCTACGGGGACTGAAACTTACAGACTGCTATATTCCCCTTATTATACCAGGACGGCCCCGTTATGCAAGCGCACCCAGGATTTATCAGAAGATGAGAAGCTCGGCAAGAAATCAGACATAGGCAAGCTGCATCGGCACATGCTCAGGCATACGTATTTGAGCAGAATCTGCAACATAGAACACGGCCTCAAATTCGTTCAAGACCAAGCAGGCCATGCCAGTCGGACCACAACGGCTATATACGCCAAAACCAACGTTACGGCCCGGAGAAGGCAGGCCGAGGATTTGGAAAGTTGCTGAATCGGCCTGAAAACACGCCAAAAGCACGGCTTCCTGCAAAAAAAATGCCCGTTACCAGACTTTTTACTTGACACTCTGTTGCTGGCTGCGGTAACCTTTTGTACTGTAATTAAGGAGTATGGTGTTGCAAGGATTGTCTTGAGGACATATTCCCCGCCTATAGTCTGAATTGTCTTGCTTCTTAAATAATTGACAGGACGTTCAGAAATCTCGTTTATGAAGTCAAATGGGATCATCGAAAGAGCGACGCTATTGAGAATCACCGTATGTGGGTAGATATTTATAATTCTTGGAGGATAATGGCATGAAAAAAAGCAAAGTTATGTCTAATTAGATATGAGTTGGATGAAAAGGAGTCGCATATGAAAAGGAACTTATTAAAAATCAGTATGTTGTATGTCTTCTTGATGGTGGCCGTCCCGGTAAGAGGCACAACCGAACCTTGTATATACTGGGCGGAAGATTTCGAGTCGTATGCAGCCGGCGATACGATTGATGGCAAAGACACTTCCTGGCAGGCACGTAACCCCTTAGGCAACGGTTGGACCGGATTGGTGGTGGTTGATAATGATGGTGACAAAGCGTTATGGAATCGCTTTGTTGGTGGATGTGCCTGGGGCGAGGGTGAGATCTTATGGTGGAATGACACAGGCCACATGCCGACGGGTTCGCAAGTATTCACCTTCAGTGTCAAGCCGAACGGGGGCTCCAATTTTAACATTCTCTTCTACGGAATCGACGGCACAGGCACAGAGCAGATCGTAGTGGAGTTAGACACCGATATGGCAGGTTCAGGAAATTCTCTGGACATGTATGACTCGACAAACGGATGGATTTCCGATGGAGTCATACTCTCGGATGAGTGGAACAAGGTTGCAGTCCAGCTCAATTTTGACGCCCTAAGCAACCCTTTTTCAGTCCAGGTGAACGACGGTGCCTGGTACGGCCCCTTTAGTAACGGTAGCCCTGACTGCATCTCGCTGTACAAAGTCCGGTTCTTTGACGATTGCTGGTCGAGCTACACCACCAATTATGATGATTTTTGCTGGACTGTCCCCGAACCGGCCACGCTCTTGCTGCTCTGCCTCGGCGGGATGGCTTTAGTACGCAAGCGTAGTCAAGCATAGATTTGTCTGCGAATACATACTTTGTGACAGGGCTGTGAGCATCGCGCTTTCAGCCCTTTTTCATTTGAATTTGGCGGTGGTTTTTGCTATAGTAGTCCTGTTGCAGGTGCAATGATGAAATCCGGCTGCGAAATTCGCGCATTGGATTGAAGGCACTATGCAACGGGGAGGTGCGGTGATGAGATGTAGCGCGCGTGATTCACCTGTGCCTCCCGTTTTCTCGCTTCAACCACCGCACACAATCTGCCCAAAGCCCTCTCACAGCCACTTTGCAGCCGAAGTTTTTTGGGCCCCTTGCGGAGAATCGCCGATTCCAGCCGGGCCTTGCCTGGTCAAATGAATTCTTTTCCAAAAAGATGACAAGATAATGTGAATGCGACTGTATCTATATGTAGAAAACTATAGGCTCCTCCGAAACAAAGTAAGGGCGGGTCGAGCCAAACAAACATAGATTTCAAAAATGCTTCAACCCGCCCTCACTTTATTCGTGGCCATGTTGATTTCAGAGCCGAACATACAGGAACTCATGGACGAGCTTGGATATTTGTATATATCTATGCTTGGAACTGAGAATGTTCCACATCGGAAAATCCTTCTGTGACAGTGTTCACGCAAGGAATGGTCTTTCAGAAAAGAAGAATGAAAATGTCAAGACGTACGCCAGGCTTGCATAAAGAGGTATCAGCGATTTTTAATGGCGCCAACCTTCCAGAGGAGGCCAGAAACGGAGCACTAACGCGCATTACACAAGATCAAAGAGCACGCCGCGTTCGTCTTGCGCCAGCGATCTTGTGCCGATCAACAATGTTAGAGGTTACCGTGGCAGGCTGCTGGAGAAGGCGCATATTGCCTGTTTGGAATCGGTTACGAAGAATGTTCGCGGCGTGAAGTGATTCAAGATTCTTCGGCCCGACGCAGCCCCTATACGCTGACGTACACCGCTAAATGGCGACCCGCCGGATGTCGGATTCCGTATCGGTTATTACGGCAGACTCAAGCTTGTTCCCGAACGAGCGAGACTCTTACTCCTCGGCCTCGGCGGTTTGGCCTTTATGATGAGAAGACGCAGGCAATAGGACTTCAGGGATTACTTCCTTCAAAGACGGGTCGTGAGAAGGGAGGCTTGCGGCCCGTTTTTTCTATTGCACAGAGCCCTCTCACGGCTACTCTGCGCCCGTAGAATGGATGCCTGTTCTACCGTCTTTGACGCCTGAGAAATAGTTAGCAGCACTGTGGGGTGTCGATTTCTGGGCCTCTCAGTCTGGCTGATGTGATTTCGGGCGTAGCTTCTATGATTTCGGCAGAACTTTTGTATGCTTGGGGCCGTATTAGAAGATGAAATTGGGCTGGGATCATTTCCCTCCTCTCACTCCTCTGCAATCCCAGCCCAGTTTTTTCTTCCATTTGGCGCTGGAATCGAGGTAGCATACCGCTTTTGTGTTTGCTGCGATGAATAGGATTCTGCCCAAGTCTGTCGGTCAAGTTCTTGCAAACGTCTGGCCTTTATACGGGGCGGCTTTTGCAATGGCCATTGGTCTAAGCGTGCTGTGGACGGCCATGCCGTTTATCGTACGCAATATCGGCGGAACGGAGCAGCACGTCGGATACATCTGGGCGGCCAATATGCTCGGCTATCTCGTGTGCCTGCTTCTTGCCGCGTCGATGCTGGGCCACCTTGCCCCGCGGCATACGACCCGCGCCGCTGCGGCTGTAATGCTGCTGGCGACCCTTGGGATGGCTGCCGTCGTCTATTATACTATAGGCTTCTGCGAAGGCGGCAGGCCACTGCTGATATGGACAATGATCGGTGGGGCAACGCTTGCGGGGGCGGCAATGTCGCTGTTCTGGCCTTTTCTGATGACCTGGGTGTCGTCCGACTACGAGGGGACGCTCTTGAACCGTCGCCTTGGGGCCTACAACGGGATGTGGTCGTTTGCATCGATTATGGGGCCTCTGATAGGCGGCGTCCTCGTAGAAATGAACACATTGGGGCCGATTGCGGCCGGCGTTGTGTTCTTGGTGATTTGCTTCATCCTGCTCTGCCTGGCCCATGATAGATCGGCCGGCGCCGCTGCTTCTGCGGAAGGAGTCGATAGGCTGGAGACCTGCTTTGACCGGGAAGTGCTGCTGCGCTTCAAGTGGATGGCTCGAATTGCCCTTTTTTGCTCCTGGGTGGGCCTGGGCGTTTCTCGCTCGCAGTTTGCATTGCTGTTCACGAATTTGGGGTTCTCAGAAACGGAGTTCGGGGTGCTGGTCACTTTATTCGGCGTCTGCAACTTTCTCGTCTTGACCAGCGCAGGGCGTTTCGCCGTTTGGCATTTCAAGACGCTGCCGCTTCTCGGTCTTCAGGTAGTCCTTGGGCTCTCGCTGTTACTTATGATCCACGGCCGCACACTCTGGGCCTTTGTTCCGGCTTTTGTGGTCATGGGTTCAGCCTTTGGCTTTGCATACAGCTCCCACCTCTATTACGGGGCGTGCGGCAGCAAAAAGCGCTCCACCGAGATGGCAATACACGAAGCAACCATCTCACTCGGCGTCATCATCGGCTCCGGGACCGGGGGATACCTATCCTGGCGCTATGGAGCGTATTCGCCATACTGGTTCGCCATTATTGTGCTGGCTATTGGTCTTCTGGCTCAATTGGTCGTCTATGCGGGTCCCAGGATTCGACGGGCCGGGCGCGGTGCATAACGCAGGCCAGAGAGCCGGGGCGCACGCCTCACTCCACGCCGAATGCGATGGAATGTTGCCATCGGAGAAGGCGTAAATGTGGATTTTGCAGGCCAAAACGGTCGATGAGTCAAAAATAATGCCCAAGTTGACCTATCCGGCGTGGTTTTAGCAGGTGTTCTCCTTGAAATCGTGGGCGCCGTAGTGTATAATGTATTAGAGAAGTCGTTTGTAGATAGAAGGTGCAGCAAGAAATGGTCTTCTCGCATAGAAAAGCCGTCTCCCATCTGACGATATTAGCAGCTTTGCTGTCATTCTGGTGCAGTATCTCATCCGGGATGACCCTCACGACCGGCGTGGGGCGGCCGGCCCCCGATTTTTCGCTCGAGACGCTTGACGGACAGACTGTGAACCTGAGCCTGCTCAAAGGTGGGAATATCCTCTTGTTGTTCGGTGCGACCTGGTGTCCGCACTGCCGCGCGGCCCTTGGGATTCTGGAGGACATCTGCGACTCCGCCGGGGACGACCTGATTGTCTTCTTCGTCCCGGTGGGCCAGAGCGTCGAAGAGTTGAACGATTATTTCCGCGATACCATTCCGCCTTACCTCATCGTACTCGATGAGAACAGCGAACTGGGCAGGCGGTTTGGAATAAAGCGAATTCCCGTCTGTACGTTCATCGACGAGGCGGGCGTGATCCTGCACAAGGGCAGATTCGATCAGACAATTGTCCGCCGACTGCTTTCTGGCGAACGCCTGACATATTCAGGTGGATCTCCGGAAGGTCCGGCGGCGTCCGGACGCCTAGCCCAAAAGCCCGACGCCCCGGATGCCGCCGTTAAGCGATACTTCGTCGAGCTCGATGAAGATCAGGGGTTGGCTGAAAGGCTCTCGAAGGCGGGCGTTGACACCAAACGTGCTCAGTACCGCCGGGCCGTGGAGCGGATCGGGGGCCGTGTGATTCACGACTACGGCAAGCTTAAGAACAGAATCGTCGTCGAGATATCGTCCGAGCAAACGGATAAGCTCAAGCAGTTGCCGCGATTCAAGAAATTCGAGGAGGATAGCCGCGTGCATGTCCTGCTCGAGGATTCGGCCTATCAGATCAGGGCGGATTACGCATGGGACAACGCGATCACCGGCCAGGGCGTTAAGGTATGCGTGGTGGATACGGGCATCGACTACACGCATCCGGATTTGCAGAACAAGGTCATCGCTCAGTACGACGCCACCGGAAATACGTCCGACGCTATGGACGACCAGGGGCACGGCACGCACGTAGCCGGCATAATCGCCTCGGAAGGACTTCAGTACCGGGGGGGCAGCTATGATGTCTTGCTAATGGCGGCCAAGGTGCTGGATTATACCGGTTCGGGTTATTCATCGGATGTGGAGCTGGGGATTCAATGGTGCGTCGAGGAAGGGGCCGACGTAATCAATCTTAGCCTTGGCGAAGGTCTATACAGCGGGACGTGCGACTACGACGAGATGGCCCAGGCGGTGAACGCGGCGGTCGAGGCCGGCGTCGTTGTCACCTGTGCGGCCGGAAACGACGGGGACCTCGGTAGAATGGTTTCGCCGGCGTGTGCGTCCAAGGTAATTGCGGTCGGCGCCGTGGACAAGGTGGACGGCATCGCTTCGTACTCCGACGGTGGGAGCGAGCTCGACCTCGTAGCGCCGGGCGGCGAGGAGATGGGGGGAAAGAATTTCCCTGAGATAGTCTCTGCTTACAGCACCGAGGTCGCCGAGAATCCGCTTTATTGCATGTACCAAATCGACGAGGAATGTTACGACGAGTACTTCCTGGTTGACGGGACCCGATATATCCGGGCCGTCGGCACATCAATGGCGGCGCCGCACGTTGCAGCGGCAGCAGCACTTCTTCTTGAGGAAAACCCATCCCTTAGCCCGGCGCAGGTCAAGACGGTCCTCGAGCAGAACGCCGACGACCTCGGCGACGCCGGGTGGGACGCGACTTTCGGCTGGGGCAGGATAAACATCGAAAAGGCCCTCGAGAACATTCCACCGGAGACGGCTGAGCTGATGGTGGAAATAACCGAGCCCAACGCCTCCGATCAGTTCACGGTGAAGGAGCAGTTCGGCCTGGCCGCCAAGGTCGATTGTTACGGCGGCGACGGCTGCGGGCAGGTGCTTGTCCACGCGCAGTTCTGCGAAGGACGCGACTGCAACGACTTTGTCGATATGAACGCCCTTACCACGTTCTCGACACTTGAGAACAATCCGAACAGCCTCGGCATCCTCAGCGGCTATACGGTCGAGACGGATGTGAACGTTGTCTTCGACGCGCAGACAGTGCTGGATATTTCTCAAGACAGCTACACAAAGAGCATCAACCCCGTATCGTCGCTGGTCGGCTCGACCATGCAGGTTCAATATAACAGCGGCGACCTTGAGCCGCGTGACGGCGTCGGGGCCATTGGGGAGGATGCTCAGGAGCACTATTCGTTCGAGCTACCGGGGGGCGCGGCCAAGATTCTGAAAGTCAGGATGGAGAATTATATCGTCTTGCACGCGGTGTACCCGCCGTTTGCAGGCTGGTACGTATATACGTCCAATGCAGCCGGGGACAACCTGCATTTGGTGGGCGATTGCGTTCCGGCAGAGGGGGGCGGCGGTGAAACGCCTTCACCTGATTGCTGGTTCATCTCGGATGATCCCAGCGTGCTGGCGGATCTGAATACCGGTGGGGCAAGCTATATCAAGCTCGTTTCGCACGATGTCGAGGACGACGGCATCGGGCAGGACTGGCTGACATTCAACGACATCGAGGTTATCGTCGAATACGAACCCGATCCCGACAACGACGAAGTGTATGAATACTACATGCAGTTTGAGCTGGCGGACGTCAACGCGGCGAACGAGCTGACCGCCGCCCGCCTGAAGATCAACGTTGCGCAGGGGGCGTCGGAGGCCGTCGCGGAGGTATATGTTGTTGACGGCACGCTGACGGCCGGAGATTCCGCCCGGGCGATTCACGAGGCCAACGACGTCAACTACCCCGGCCTGGTCAATCCAATCAAGACTTTCAGCGGAGAAGGTACGGGGACAATAAGTCTGAATGTCAAAGCCGCCGTCGAGGAGGCGCTGGCGGCCGGTCAAAGCAGCGTGGCCTTTCAAATCGGCGAACG
>JAFGTU010000195.1 GCA_016933985.1 Sedimentisphaerales bacterium
CCCTGCCGATCCGCCGGGCAAGAATCTACAACCGCCCCCTGACCGCCGAAGAGGTCGCCGACGCCGCTTCCCGCTCCGCCGACGGTCTCCTGCTCGATATGGACTTGACTAAAATCGCCGGCTACGCCCCCCTGCCCAACCCGCGAGGCGCAAAGCGCTTCCTCGCATACGGCGGCGACTTCGGCGACGTTCCCAATGATGAAAACTTCTGCTGTAACGGCCTGATCCAGCCCGACCGCAAACCAAACCCCCACCTCTGGGAAGTAAAAAAGGTCTATCAAAACGTCGCCGTTACTCCCATCGACCTGACCGCGGGCAAAGTCCGGCTCTTTAACAAGCACTTCTTCGCCAATCTCAACCAATTCAAATGCACCTGGACGCTTCGCACGGAAGGACGAGAGACGCAATCCGGCTCGCTCGGCCGAATCGACCTGCCGCCACAGCAGCAGATGGACCTGACAATACCGTTCGACACAGATGCAACGCCGGGCGAAGTATTCTTGACCGTTTACTTCAGGCTGCCTGAAGACAACGAATGGGCACAAAAAGGCCACATCGTAGCCTGGAGCCAGCTCCCAATGAATCAGGTCGAGCCGCAGCGGCAATCCCCCCGCCCCGACAATAAGCCCGTAACCTTCGCAGCCACGCCCCAGGCATTCATCGTTACCGCTCCCAGCCTCTCGGTAGTGGTCAACCGTCAAAGCGCTGCGATTGAATCCTTCAAATGCGGGGGCCGGGAATTGTTCGACCGGCCCTTAACGCCGAACTTCTGGAAGGCGCCGAACGATAACCAGTATCGCAACAACTACCGCGGACGACTCGGACAATGGCAAAATGCCGCGCAGAACCGAAACGTGACATCCGTAGAAGCCGAGCAGGTGGAACCCGGCCACGTCCGCATCACCGCAAAAATGACGCTCCCCGTCAACGACACCGACTACCAGATCACATACGACATCCTCGCCCCCGACACCCTTCTCGTAACCGCAGAGTACAAGCCGGACCCCGCAAAAAAGGCCCCCCTGCTCACTCGCTTCGGAATGACCTTCGCTGTTCCCGAACGATACGCCAACGTAAAATGGTATGGCAGAGGCCCCCAAGAATCCTATGAGGACCGCAAAACAGGCGCCGAGATCGCAATCTATCAAAGCCAAGTCCGCCAAATGGTCTTCCCCTACATCCGCTCCCAGGATACCGGCAACCGAACCGACACCCGCTGGTTTGAAATCACCGACTCGCAAGGCCGCGGCCTGACCGTCGCCATGCTCGACCAGCCCTTCAGCTTCAGCGCCTGGCCCTACACCATAACCGACGTCGAGTCGGCCGCCCACGATTACGAGCTCCCCTACCGCGACTTCACAACCGTCTTTATCGACTCGAAGCTACACGGCGTCGGCGGCGATAATTCCTGGGGCGCCCGAACTCACCCCCAATACACCATCCCCGGCGACAAGCCACAAATTCTCAAATTCTTAATCCAACCAATCCCATGACTGATACCTTCCTCCAATTTAGCCCTCCGCCTTGTGCCGAGGGTTATTCTATACGTCCCAATCAGCTCTTGAACATCTGCGTCTGAGCGACTTTATGAGACTTTTCCGCGTATTCGCCGCAAATCCTCGTTTAAGGCCAAAAAAAAATAAAAAAACCGTTGTGGACACCGCCCCCAGTCGCTATTATACCCGCCTAAAATGAAAAAGGGCAAAACTTAACGATGACGACCGTTGCAGCAAATAGGCCGGCAATGGCGATGTGTAGATTATTATTCCTATTCAAATTAGGAGGATAATAAGTGAGTGCTGATGGCGTTGACATTCAGGCAATCCAAGACAAGGTAATTGACATTATCAGTGAACAGATGGGCGTGGACAAGGCCGAGATATCACGCGAAACTTCGTTTATAAACGACCTAAACGCCGACTCCCTTGACACGGTTGAGCTCGTCATGGAGTTCGAGGACGAATTCGATATGAGCATACCTGACGAGGAGGCCGAGAAAATCCAAACCGTCGGCGCCGCCATTGACTACATTGTCAAAATAGCGCAGTCCAAGGGCACAGAGTAGCGAACAAATCCGATGAGCAAACGGCGAGTTGTTATCACGGGCCTGGGCTGTATCACCGCCCTGGGTGAATCCGCCGATGGGGTTTTTTCTGCGCTGTGCGAGGGCAGGAGCGGTATCTCCAATATCGAAGCCTTCGACGCGAGCCAGTACCCCGTCAGATTCGGCGGCGAGATAAAGGACTTCGACGTAGCCAGGTATCTCGATCAGCGAGAGGGCAAGCGGATGGACCGCTTCACTCAGTTCGCCGTCGCCGCCGCCATACAAGCCGTCGAGGACAGCCGACTGGATATGTCGAAGGAAGACCCCTACCGCGCCGGGGCGATCGTCGGCAGCGGAATCGGAGGAATCAAGGAAATAGAGGAGCAGCACTTAAAGCTCCTCAGCAGGACCCCGCCCAAAGTATCCCCCTTTTGCGTCCCCCGACTAATGGGCAACGCCGCCAGTGGAAATATCGCAATTCGCTTCGGCCTGCAGGGTCCGAATATAGGGATCGTTAGTGCATGCGCATCAGGCAATCACGCTATCGGCGAGGCATTCTGCAATATCCTCGCCGGACGAACCGACGTCATGGTCACAGGCGGCACCGAAGCCGCCCTTACGCCTATCGGCCTGGCGTCATTCTGCTCGGCCAAATCGCTCAGCCTGCGAAATGAAGACCCCCAAGCCGCCTCAAGGCCCTTCGACAAGGATAGAGACGGCTTCGTACTTGCCGAAGGCGCAGCAATGCTCGTCCTTGAAGACCTCGCCCACGCTCGAAAAAGAGACGCACGAATATATGCAGAGCTCGTCGGCTACGGCGCTACCGACGACGCCTACCATATAACCGCCCCGCTGCCGGACGGAGCAGGGGCGGCAAAGGCGATGAAATTGGCCCTCGAAGACGGCCAAATCGCGCCCGATAAAGTCGATTACATCAACGCCCACGGAACCGGGACCGCCCTGAACGACGTTTCAGAGAGCATCGCTATCAGGACCGTCTTCAGCGACCACGCATACAAGCTCGCCGTAAGCTCCACTAAAAGCTGCCTCGGCCACTCACTCGGAGCCACAGGGGCAATCGAGCTGATTGTCTGCGTAAAGGCAATCAATAAATCCATAATCCCGCCAACGATAAACCTCGAAAACCAGGACCCCGAGTGCGACCTGAAAATGAACTACGTCCCGCTCAAGGCCCAGGAGAGAGAGGTCAAAGTCGCAATCAGCAATTCCTTAGGCTTCGGCGGCCACAACGCCTGTCTGGCTGTGGCAAAGCTCTAAGAATGCCCCCCTGCCCAGACTCTTAACCAATCGCAAGACTGATGAAGTGGCCCGGATTCCGATCATTGGGCTTTGAGCGCAGCTATTTCAGCCTTGAGTGTTTGGTTCTCCGCTTGCAGGGCCTCGACCTTCTCGTTGAGTCCCTTGACCGCCTCGGTCAGCACCGTAATCATCCCGCCCAGACTCCTGCCTTCCTCTTCAACGATGTTTATATCGTATCGTTCTTTTTCGTCTACCTCACCTGTCGGATCGGTATATTCGACAATCTGCCGATTCGTCTTCTCCACGCGCTTGAGTGTGGCCCTTGCCAACGAGGGTAGCGAACTGTGGTCTATGTGGCCGTCAACGCTCTTCGTATTCACAATCTTCCTCAGCGCATCCTGGGCCGTGCCCTCGTATACCGGGGTCCG
>JAFGTU010000196.1 GCA_016933985.1 Sedimentisphaerales bacterium
GAGCCTCAAGAACGGATCGCTCATCTATGTCGATCCCAAACAGGCTGTGTTTGAGAATATGCTTGGCGTCCTTTGGTCCGTAGCTCCCGAACGCGTCACGCCAGGCATCAGCTAACACCTCATAAGCCTTCAGCAAAAAAAGACCTGATCCGCAGGCCGGGTCCAAAATCCTGAGTCTCTTTAATGTCTCGCGCGATCTCAACAAAGGTCCGAGAGTCCTGCTGACGATATAATCCACCACAGAATCGGGTGTATAATGCGTCCCGAGACACTTTCGGTGGTGCTCTGAATATGTCTGTTCTTGCCTGCGAGCCTGTAACTCTATGGACAGCATTATCGCATCTCACCAACCAAGGAAGCCGAAGAAACCGCTCATGTCTAGAATTCTAACGCCTCTTCGCAATCAGGTGAAGCTGTTTCTACTTCACACCTGCCGTTAATTGATACATCGCAATCTTCAACATGGCCTCAGAGTAACACGTTACTAATACAGTATCAACTCCAAATAGGCCCGCTCCTACCGCTTAGCCACATTTTTCGCTTGAATACGCCTCTCGGCTTTGGTATGATATATGTGCTGTGCAATTTGGAAGAAATACCGCAGGCCCCTGTGTTTGGGGCTTACTACATACTATGATAAGGAGGCTGGGATGACGACATCTAGACCCGCCGCAATAATGATCGCCGCTATCCTGCTGGCCCTGTGTGCCCCGGCTGCTTCACACGCAGGCCATTTCACCTTGGCCTTCCAGCGCCAACTGTCGGCCTGGGAGAATAGCGCCGGAGAAGGCTGTATCGGAGGGCACGTCGTCAGGGTGTGGGTCTGGGACGAAAACGGCAATATAATGCCGGGCATCGATTTGAAGACGACCTGGGATGTGCTTATGGGCGCCACCGATATCGACGGCCGAGCAGAGATACCCCTGAATCAAAACGACTTCGACCTGAAATGCGTCGATGCCAGCGGTTCAACCAGCGATTCCACCCGTCTGATGACCGCCCATCGGCCCGAATGTTGGGGCCATTACTCCTTCGAGGTCGGCTTCCTGTATAAGACCGATGCATCGAACCGCGGCGAGTTCGACCTCGATTTGTACGGCACATGGAACTCACGCGATGTCCACGACGATGACGCTCCATATACGAAAAGCCTGGCGTACAGCGGCGTGGACCCGACCGACTACTGGTCCGACCAGTCATACTGGGGCAACTGGCAGAGTGCCTCATCGTACTTCGGCCAGACCTTTATCGCTACGGGCAATCGCGTCGTGGCCGCCCGCGTTCATGGCATCATCGGCGGCAACGACCTGCTCGACTGGAAGCTCCAAATTGTAACATTTCCCGGCCTTGCGCCGGTCGGCCCCGTCACCTCCGTGCCCTTCCGATGGCCCTTCGGATGGGAGGCTTTCTGGGGCGTCAACGACAATCCCGTCGTCCCAGGCCAAACCTATATGCTCAAGGCATGGCGAGACGGCGAAGGTATGAACATCTACCATGTCACGAAGAACGTCTATGCAAACGGCCAGTACTACGAGGGCACGACCGCATTTCCGCAGTATGACCTCAACGGGCACATAGTCTGCATGACCTATGCCGGCCAGATACCGCCCCCGCCCGGCCGGCTTGATGCCTATTTCAAGCTCGATGAATCCTCCGGCGCAGCCGCCCAGGATAGCTCCGGCAATGACCATCACGCAACGCTCTACGGCGACCCGCTCTGGCAGCCCACAGCCGGAAAGCTCGGCGGCGCCCTGCTACTCGACGGCGACGGCGACTACCTCGAAGCAGTGGGCTACAAGGCCATAACAGGCTCGAAATCACGGACCGTCGCAGCCTGGATCAAGACCAGTTCCGGAGACTTCAAGGACATCGTCGCCTGGGGCGCAGAGGCGTCGGAAGCGAGATGGTCGCTCGTAATCGCATCGAGCAAGTGCGGCATATACGTCAAGGACGGCTTCATTTTCGGCACGACCAATCTGGCCGACGGCGCCTGGCATCACGTCGCTGCCACCCTTGATAGCGACGCCAGTCCGGATGTCGGCGAGGTCCAGCTCTTTGTGGATGGCCGAGCCGAGACAGCGAGCAGCGCCCTGCCACGCCAGATCAATACCGCCGAAGGCGACAATCTTAAAATAGCCGCCTTCAACGACGGAGATAATCGCTACTTCAACGGCATGATTGACGAGGTCGCGATCTTTAACGCCGCCCTGACCGCGGACCAGGTCGCACGCCTTTGCTATGTCGGCGGCGAATCTTTCCTCGCCGGCTGCGGCAGAATCGGCATCGACGAAGACGCCGTCCTCGAGGGCGATATCGACAGGGATTGCAGCGTCAATGGTGCCGATTTCGCTCTTTTAGCCAAGCTCTGGCTCGAGACCGCCCCGGAGTTGCCCGCCGATATCGCCCAAGACCAAACCATCGACTATCTCGACGTATCCGCGCTGACCGGCAACTGGACGGAAAGCATCGCGCCGCTAACGCGCGACCTGGGCCTCGTCGCCCACTTCAAGCTCGACGAATCCGCCGGCACGACCGCCGAGGAAAGCGTCGTAGGCAACGACGGCACGCTCCACGGCGTCGCAACCTGGCTGCCCGCCGGCGGCAGGGTGGATGGGGCAATCGAGCTCGACGGAAGCTCCGCCTATATCAACACCGATTTCAACCTCGACCCGGCCGACGGACCACTATCCGCAGCCGCCTGGATCAAGGCAGGCCAGCCGGCAGAGGTAATCATATCGCAGACCAACGGCGAAGGAACAGGACTCGACTGGCTCGCCGCCGAAGCATCGACGGGAAAACTAATGACCAGCCTCAGACCGCCCGGAAGAGGAAAACTCCCGCTGATTTCGCAGTTCGTCGTCACCGACGGCGACTGGCATCACGTCCTGCTCGTATGGAACGGCTCGTACAGAACCCTCTACGCCGACGGCCTGGAAGTTGCCAAAGACCTCACGGCTCAGACCGACCTGACCAGCGCCACCGGCGGGTTATACTTCGGCGTCTCGAACAGCCTTGCCTCGACGACCTTCTTCGACGGCCTTATCGACGACATCCGAATCTACAACCGAGCCATCGCCCCCGAAGACGCCGCCGCCCTCAGCGATTAGCCCGCAGTCAAATCCAACATCTTCGCCAAGAAAAAGAAAAAAAGCTTGCACTCTGCCAGAGGAATGGTAAAATAATCTATTGATTGTGAGATTCTTTGGCGAAAGGGCAGATTATGAAAATGAAGCGGGCGACTGTAGTGGTTGCGGCGGTTCAGGGGTGGCGGCGGTCTGTCAGGCCAGAATAATTACCGTCGATGACGACGGCCAAGCTACAAATAAATCCTCCTGCCAACGGTCCTGCCTGCCGATCATGATGAGACCTCCATGTTTTGCAATAGTGACGTAGCATCCAGCAGCTATGGTGTATAGTATCTTATCGGGAATCAAGAGGTTTTTCAACAGCCCCACTGTCCCTAGTTTCCAAGTTCCTTTCTGATATTCTGGGCTAAAAGACAGATTTCGGCATACATTAGTCCGCCGCTAGAAGAGGTGGATTTCCATGCTTCGTATGCAAATCTATTAGCGCATATTTCAAATACCAAGTCGGGTGTGAAATCTCCCGATCTACGAGACCTGCAAAGATAGCCTTGGACCGGCGAAATGCGATGGGAGCTGTCTGCATCATACTTGGCTCCTCCCATTGCCCGACATCTACCGCCCTGTGAGCTTTTCCAACATCTTTGTGCTTCATTCCATGCTTTTTGCTTGTTACTTGTAACAGCATTCATTATCTGCAATTCTATTAGCATTACAGCGCCACATGGTTATAGGTTATCCGGTGCGCAACAAGGCAGTTTCTCGACTGCGATGCCCAACATTCTCAGTCGGCAGCGCGTTCGCTCTATATGACACAATCGGGCTTTCAGGTTGCGATGCTGATGTTAGTGAATTATGATGACTCAGTTGAGTAACATACAAATGCTGACTGCGATAAAAGCAGTCGTCAAATTGTCTCAAAAATGCTCTCAGTTGCTTACCCAGATTTCTGATTTCCTATGCCTCCATGCCAATAGTCCTCTAAGTGCTGTTTTTTGTAGGACTTATCGGCTTGGTCTATTCAAATTCTTGAGCCCTTGTGGCGCTGTAATGTTAGATAGGTGCCTTCATAGAGGACGCAACAGGTCCGTCTATGCATTTAATGGATCCAATCCAAATATACGCAAGCTTCTTCAGCCTCTCAAGCCAGTACTGCTCAAAAACGAACAAGCCGATCTCCCAGCCAATCACCTTGATAATCTCTCGACAACTGTATTCCTTTATAGTGTCAGGTTGCCACCTGCGTTTTAGGCGTTTGAGCAATTCTTGGCCAAAAGCATACCTCCAGTTCTCAGTTCTCTCCGTGTGTTGTGTGTTGTGAGGGTGGAAGAATGCAATCGGGGTCTTGCGCACCGTATGTCCCATCTGCAGCATGGCTTTGTCAACAATGAGCTTGGCACAATCCTCAAAACAGTTGGCTGGGGTAGACTCCGATATATGACATACAACAGTAACATCTACCACTCGGATCACCCACACATCACACAAGTAATTACGGTGAAGTGGTACTACCTGCAATTCAGGTAGAAGTGAATCCAACCCATTCCACCATGGTAATTTTGATTTTCTCTGTGCGTCAGTATGTTCATGAATTGGGCATACCTTTCCCTCTGAATCTCGAAAACGATAGTCTAAAGTATATTGCTTCCCCGCCTCTAAAGCACATCCCAAACGAATATTTTCGTAGTGCAAAGTGTTTATTATCTCCATATGTGTGGAAATGGGTTCGTTACTTAACGTGAGGCTTGCCGAGAGAACGAAAGAATGGTAGCCAGATTGTAGACGAAGCCGTGTAATAGCCCTATTGGAAGCCTCCCGATACTGATCATCCAGACATACCAGGTATATGTGTCCACTACCCATGAAACTGGGTAACGTCAGTTCGGTCCAAGACTCACCAGCAGCGGTGTCCACAAGCTCAGTGCCGATTCTACCTGCTTCAATCTCGTGTTCAGCATCATTATTGATTTGTCTTACTCTGAATTTACGGTGTAGTTTCATAGACCATAATCCCACATTGTATGCCCTGGACTTGTCATCTGTCATTTCCCATATTAAACGCTTGGCTTCGCAACCAAGCTATTCAAACTCAGTAAAAATACCAAATTATCCTATGCAACACAATAATTTCTCTGCCTATTTGAAATTAACTGGGTGGAAACTGGGGTCAGATACGAATGGCGTTTCCTTAAGCGGCATTTTGTCTTCTCCATTGTTCCCTTGTTATCTTTAGCAGTGGATATTTTCTGGGGTCCC
>JAFGTU010000197.1 GCA_016933985.1 Sedimentisphaerales bacterium
GAACACCCCGGCCGTCTGGTTGAGGACCCTGATTGCGATCTTCTCGCCGTAGAGCACGCCGGCGCTTGCCACTCGGAAAGAGGCGGTCGTCCTGCCCAGCCTTGCCTTGAACGCCCCATCCTGAGGTCTTCTTCTCTCGGCGATGTCCATGCTGGATACGGCCTTGATACTATTGAGAACCGCTTTGCAGGTTTGCGAGTTGACTGTCGTGAGCGTTCTAAGGACGCCGTCTATTCGCAGCCTGATTGTGTAGGTCGATTCGTCGGAGGGGTCGATCAGGATATCACTTGCGCGTCCGTCCAAGGCGTTGCGAATGACCCATGCCGTCAAATCAAGAATTCGGCCTTTGTGTCTTTTCTTGTCAACGGAGCCGTATATCTCGTCCATGGTCCTGCCCGAGGAGTCGAGCAACTCTATCGCCGAGTCGGCTCCGGCATTGCGCAGGCGCCCGGAACTGAGATGATCGAATACCTCGCGCATTCGTTGGCCGGCTATCTGCAAGGCGCTGTCGCTGCCCGACGAGGACTTCTTTGCAATATCTATTATGTGCAGGACGAGCAGGAGCATCGGGCCGGTGATAAAGGTGGCCATGACGGCTATGGATCTGCGGTTCTTGGGCACCAGAGGGCTGAACTGCACGACCTGGACGAGGCAGAGACACAAATAGACCCAAACCACCAGCCCTATCAGCCTGACAGGGCTAAAAGGCAGCCGGGCGACCATCCAAATCGCCTCGGCCGAATAGACCGGAGTCAAATCCAGAATCTCCATATACTAAACGCCGCCAGAAATACACCAGGCATCGTATCCGCTGTACGCAAATCACTTTGTCCGAGCGAGCCTGAAAGCCTCGACGGACTCACAACAAAGCCGGTATGCTCAACGCTGGCAGCCTGGCTAAAGTTTCTCGAGGTCGAGGTCGTCCAGAAAGGCGCCGGAATCGTCCAAATCCACATTCACGTCCTCGTCGATATCCAGATCGAGCAAGTCGTCATCGTCGGCGGCGGTGTGCGCAAGCTGCTTTTCCTCTGCTTTGGGCAGGTGATCCTGCGGCGGGGTGGTCTTCTGCGGCTCGCCGTCGATCTGGAATTGGAAGGTCAAAGGCCCTATCTGGAGGTAATCGCCGGCTTTTACCGTGGTCTCGCCATTGACCTGTTCGCCGTTGAGGAAAGTGCCGTTTCGCGAGCCGAGGTCGCGAATTTGCAGTGTCTCGTTGTTGCGGTCGAGCTGGCAATGCCTCCTGGATACGTCGCCAAGGGGGATGCACAAATCGCAATCGCCCCGGCGGCCAAGCACGGTTATGTTGCTCGGAAGAGAGAAACTCTTCTGCGAACCGTTCTTCTTAAACAAAACCAGACTTACGTCCATCAAACCTTCCTCTGAGAAAGTTCAACTTCGTCAGTTAGAAACCATCTCAAAACTCTAAATGCCATTCCGAGTCCGCTTTGGGTGCTCCAAAGGCGGAAAGCATCTCATATTCTTCGCTGCCAGGTCCTTCGCTTCGCTCAGAGCCTGCCCTGAGCATGGCGAAGGAGCGACAGATTTGAGATAGCTTCTTAAGAATAATTATACCGCATTGAATCGGCCAAAGCAAGTGAAATAGGGCAAGCGATGAATAATATTGAATTATGTTGCGGCCGCTTCTTGACAATGCCCCAGTTGGCGATATATTCATAACCGAAACGATTGGTTCAAATATCGGTAATGTATATGGCAGAAGTAACATTGCCCGATGGCAGTAAACTGGAGATTGCCAACGGCTCAACGGCGATGCAATTAGCCGCACAGATAGGCCCGGGCCTCGCAAAGGCCGCCCTTGCCGCAAGAATTAACGGGCAATTAACGGACCTGGCATCGCCCATAAGCTGCCCAGCGGTCGTCAAAATCATAACATCCAAAGACTCCGAAGGCCTCGAAGTAATGCGGCATAGCTGCGCTCACGTTATGGCAGAGGCTATATGCAGCATCTGGCCACAGACCAGGCTGGTCTATGGGCCGGCTGTCGAAAACGGGTTCTATTACGACATCGACCTCGACGAGCCGATCCGTCCGAGCGATTTCGAGCGGATCGAAGAAAAGATGCGGCAGATCGCCAATGGCAAAAGTCACTTTGTCCGAACGGAGATGTCCAAGGCCGAGGCCCTTAAGAAGCTTGCAGGCGATAAATACAAGACCGATAACATCAACCGTGCCGACGGGGACGTCATCAGCTTCTATTCGCACTCGGATGCCTTCGAGGACCTGTGCCGGGGGCCGCACGTCCCCGATACGGGGAAAATCGGCAGTTTCAAGATTATGTCGGTGGCGGGGGCATACTGGCACGGCGACCCGACGCAGAAGATGCTCCAGCGGGTCTATGGGACGGCTTGGCCGAGCAAAAAGGAGCTCGACGAATTTCTGCACAGGCTGGAGGAGGCTAAGAGGCGCGACCACCGCGTCCTGGGCAAGCAACTGGACCTGTTCAGCTTCAATGATGCCGGCCCAGGCTTTGCATTTATGCACCCCAACGGAATGATAATATGGAACTCCATAGTGGAATTCTGGCGCTCGGTGCACGACAAGTACGGCTACCGCGAGATCAAGACGCCTATCATTCTGAACGAAGAGCTCTGGCACAAGAGCGGCCACTGGGACAATTACAAGGAGAACATGTATTTTACGAGGTTCGACGAGGCCGGCTACGCAATAAAGCCGATGAATTGCCCAGGCGGATGCCTTGTCTATAATAATCGCAAGCACTCATATCGTGAGTTCCCGCTGCGGGTGGCTGAGCTGGGCCTGGTGCACCGCCACGAGGCCAGCGGCGTAATGCACGGGCTGTTCAGGGTCAGGCAGTTCACGCAGGACGACGCCCATATCTTCTGCACGCCGGACCAGATAAGGGCTGAGATAATAGGCGTTATCGAGCTTACTTTCGAGCTTTATCAGGCGTTCGGATTCGAGGATTTCCACATCGAGCTTTCGACCAAGCCGGAAAAGCACATCGGCACGGACGAGATTTGGGAAACCGCCACAAAAGCCCTCAAGGACGCGCTCAAGGACAAAGATATAGACTACAAGATAAACGAGGGCGACGGCGCGTTCTACGGCCCCAAAATCGACTTCCACGTCAGGGACTGCCTCAAAAGGTCGTGGCAATTGGGCACGATTCAACTGGATTTCTCAATGCCTGAGCGTTTCGGGCTGGTCTATACCGATAAGGACAACACTGAAAAGACCCCTGTTATGATTCATAGGGCGGTTTTAGGCTCGTTTGAGCGGTTTATCGGCATACTAATTGAGCATTACGGCGGGAACTTCCCGCTCTGGCTCGCCCCCGAACAGGCCAGAATCCTCCCGATAAGCGAGAAGACGAATGAATACGCCAAGATAGTCGAGAACAAGCTGAAAGGGGCGAATCTTCGGTGTGGCTGCGATATCTCGGATGAGAAAATAGGCGCCAAGATCGCCAGAGCCCATGCCGACAGGCTGCCGTATATGCTGGTCGTTGGCCCGAAAGAGGCCCAGGTCGAGACCCTAAACCTCAGAATCCGAGGAGCCAACGAGCAAAAAACCATAGGGATCGGCGAATTCATAGACGCAACGGCGCGGAAAATCGCCGAAAAAGAAATAGATTTGGCGATTGTTGGCTGATTCTGCACCGGTTAGTTTGGTATAATAAGAAAGCAGTTGGAAACAGGTTATTCTTGGCATGTGCGAATTAAGGTTTGTTTGAAAGGTAAGGTGGTACAC
>JAFGTU010000198.1 GCA_016933985.1 Sedimentisphaerales bacterium
AAGCAAAAAGAAAGAAGAGGCTGCTACTCCAGAATACTACCTTAAAGACCTAACATCCTGGTCCAAACAACCGGGAGTACCTCAGTTACGGGCGAAAAGGCTATGTGCCCCACTAATTTTCCATCAATTTCTGCTACGAGTGAGACAGTAAGTGTATCGGCAGATCACAAAGCATTGATGATAAATTGTTCGGTATTATTACTATGCGTTTGTTTTTTTGTGGAAAAGATTACATCACAAATCTTTGAATGTCAAACTCCAAGATTTCTCTTAGCTAAGGGTGGCTCTACTTACCCCTTCCTCGGCCTACCTCTCCCCCTCTTATGGTCCCCATTGATAAGCACCTTATCGAGTTCTGCCCTGATCTATATCTCCGGTACTCTGAACAAAAACTCCTGTGTTTCAATCATGTGTGCACCAGAAGTAGATTCGATGTATAAAACTGCATCGTATGATAACGGATATATGGTTTTAATCCCACCTGATCGAAAAGGAGAGTTTAAATACTCTAAGACGATACCTTTAGGCAGTGAGCGGAAATCAAGAACGGAGATTTTCAGTCCGGCCTCGGCAAGTAATGCTTCTATGCTTCCTTTTCTACCGCCTATTAAAGCGATGACTAGCATCTTATCCCCATACATCCGTCGCAAATAAGCTCCCATACACCCTGATCCAGGCAATACAGTTATATGAGGATTAGCAGCCCACAAGATCGTTTTTGTCCCCTCTTCATGGTCTATTATCCATTTGACATTATCTGCCATATGCTCATCTCTTATATCAGAGCGTTTTGATCTATTGTCTGTGGAAAACCTGAGCACATACTGTAAAAGAACCTTGGAATTTTGAACTACGTATTCCCATTCTTTTTTATCCTGATTGGCTGCGGGGCATTGACTTTCTAAGTAGGATATCAGGTTCCTGACTTCACCTATGATGTTTTTCAATTTATCCCTATCAGATCGATCAATTTTTAAGGTAATCCACTCCAAAAGGATATCATCGTAATCCTGAGTTCCATTTGTTCTTCTAAGATAATCATAAACGACCTTTGCACACCTAAACACAGGCCTAGTATCTAAGCCATAGAATTTCAATTTCTTGTCGTGAGTGGCATTGTATTCTCGCATCCATATCAACATTTCCAGAATTTCTTCTGTCCTCCAGACTTTATATACCAATTCTTCCAGTGCTTCTTGTGGACTAACATCTTCGCCAAGCAGATACTCGTTAATTTTATAAGTACAGCCGAATGGAGCTTCAATAGCAAATACTGTAAAATCCATTTCACTTACCAGAAATTCAACCATACGATGCTTGACTTTGTAGAAACTGCCGTTGAGGTGCGAATGTTCTCCGAGTGAAACGATATGTGCATCTCCGATCATGGCCTTTAAGGGCATCATGTCCTCGAATCCCGAACCGGCTTCTATGGTAGTCAGATTAATAGTATTCTTCTGTAGCCACTCGTACACTTCTGTCCTCTCTTTTGCTGAAAGTTCCATAGGCTCACAAAATATCAGTCTCAGGGTTTTCAAATGCTCAAAACGAATGCCGAAGGCCCACATGACTACCATTATTAGGACTGTGATCGATAAGGTTATAATGAGAAATCTCTTGGCTTTTAATATGAAATTCTTGTTCTTCATAGTATTGTCCATTCTGATAATTTATTCTTTGAAAGGCAACCATATCGATACCTGCGAATTGACTCTGCACTTTATCAAAGAGTATAATTTTGTCAAGCAGGGCAATACTATCCCTTCCTCGGCCTCCCTCTCCCCCTCTTATGATCCCCATTGGCAAGAACCTTGTCGAGTTCAAACCTGTCGAAACATAATCAACCACTGATTTTCTTGGGATGCAATGCTCCCTTTTTTATGAGCCGATGATTGGCTTTGTCTCCAGTCAAGGCGGCGTCATTCAGTTTCCGCCATTTCCACTCAAGCAAACAACATTCCCATCACGCAATGAGGCGAAGAGGCGGCCGGATGCTGCTATCATGCCGTCAAATACGGGCGGGCAGTCGAGAAGTATCTGAGAAAGTTCTTTTCCGTCTTTGGCTGAGAGGGCGACGAGTTTGGCGCCTTTGCGCCCTTCGAAGGCGGCGTATGGGTCGTTGGGATCGAGAACATCGGGAGCGCCGGCTACGAACAGGGTATCGCCCGCCTTGACCATTGCGCGAATTTGTACTTGGATCCACTGCTTCCAGATCGGCGGCTCTGCGCGGGTATAGCCTATGCCCTTATCGGCGCCGAATCCCCACTTCACGTCGTCTAATCCGGGGTTGCCTGCGCGGGGGATGTAGGATTGCGGCAGCCACTCGAGCGGCTTGCGCCAGCCCTCTTCGCCGACGATTTGAGGCTCGTTCGTATTGAGGTCGGCAAAGAGGAGGTAACCTTCCTTGCCGGGGAAGAACATGAGACTGTGGACGTTGCGGCGGTAGAACTCGCGGATGGCGTAAGTCTTATCATCGTCCACTACAAGTAGTTGTCCCGTCTTCGGGGCCTGGTTGGCCAGTTGGAATCCGGGCCATCGTTTCGAGTACATCCAGAACGTGCGATTGTAGTTGGAGTCGTCCAGCAGGCCCGCCGTCGAGAAGACGTGCAGGCCAACATCCTGAGCGCCTTTGCTTGACAGGACTTCGACCTTGACCTCCTTGAGGTCGGGCGTGAGTTTCTTCTGACGCATGTATATGAAGCCGCCTTGGCTGACGAGGACATCGGAATTTGCGCCGAGGATATAAAAGGCCACGTCACGACCGCCTTCGGAAAAGGGGTCGGGGCCTTCGAGCAGGCCTTTATGGAGTATTCTTCCATCAACCGGGTCGAGGGCGTATAGCCGGATGCCGCCGTCGAGATAGGTCGAGCGCCCGGCCGCGAAGTACGCGATGCTCTTGTCGATAAGTACACTGCCGTGGACCGGCCAGACCGACTCGATCTGGTCGAAAGACCCGATTCGACGGTCTGTCGGCGCCGCGAGGAACCGCCAGACGAGTTCGCCGTCTTTCGCCCGCAGACAATACACGCGTCCGTCTCTCGATCCGAACAGGACCATGCCATCTCGGATCGTCGGCGGCGAATCGATGCGTCCGCCTGCCGTGAATTGCCAGAGGATCTCGCCGCTTGCCATGTCGAGGGCGTAAACAGTGTGAGCGTCCGACTTGGCCACGAACACCTCGTTGCACCAGGCCACGGGCGCCGTCAGCGTGCCTTTCAGTTCGGTTTTCCAAACGACCGAGACGTTGGGAGCCACGCCGACAGGTGTCGCGCCGCTTCGGGCCGGGTCGTGGCGGAATGTCGGCCAGTTGCCGATCGAAGGAGATTCCGGCTCGCCGGCCTTTCCATAAGCCGGTCCCTTTTCCAAACGCTTCTCATCCGCGACCTCCTTCAGCGGAACGTCCGGCGCAGCCTTCACGGCGGCGTATCCGAGGAACTTCGCTCCGGGCTGGCAGAAACACTGGTCCGGCGGGGCATAGAGCATGCCGTTACAGGGCAACATCCCGTACTTGCAGGCGCCGCGAAGCCAGTTGTTCTGGGAATGATTGTCGGCCTGGAGATCGAGGAACTCGGCGCCTTCGTAGGAGCTGATCAAATAGCGATTAGTCGCCTTGTTGCGATAACAGCGGTGGTGATGTTCCGGGCTTCGCAGGCGGTTGACGAGGACTCGTTTCTTCTCCTGGCCGGAGCGCAGGTCCCAACCAATCATAAGGGCGTTGGGACTCTTGTTGACGGGTTTGCCATTGTCATCGACACTGACGATGCCTCGCCAGACTAAGCCATCGATAACGAAGAGATCATCGCCTTCGCCGCCGCCGATAGCGGGCAATTTGTCCTTCTCCCAGAGCAGGTTTCCATCGGTGGCATCGTATGCTGCGACGTACTTTCCGGCCTGCATAACGACGACATCTTCGACGGTTAGCAGTGTCTTTGGCGTGGTCAGCTTCGGTCGGATGTTCCACAACTCTCCACCGTCTTTCAAGCTGCGTGCGATGAGGTTTTTTCCGCTTATATGAATGATTCGGCCGTTATCGATAGCCAATGCCAGCGGGCGGATTTGGCCGATCTGCTTCTCCCAGAGTACCTTTCCCGTTCGGCCTTGTACGGCTACAAGTGCCGGTCCGGCTGTATTGTCGCCTTGAGCGATTCCCTGCTTATAGGCAACAACGATACCATCGCTCAGTAGTATCTCACTGGCGCCCCGTGTCTCTTCGACCGTTGTGATTGTCTCGCCGGTGGCGGCGTTTAGGATGGACATCGGTGCTCGGTATGAAAGTGTGGTGTAGAGGCGGTCGCCGTCGGCTACGATTCGGCGCTGATTATCGGCGGGGACATCGGTTCTGCCGCCGCTTAGGGTCGTCCAGTCTTTTCCCTGCCATCGGCTCAGGCTCCACTGGCGCCAGCCCCAGGACTCAAGCTGCCTTTTCCAAAGCAGTCTTCCGTTGAATGCGTCTCTGCAGACGAGAGACCAGCGATCAAGCAACCGTTCGTCGGTGATGCCGATGATGCCTTCGTCGAATATGTAGAATAGCCGGCCGGCGGCGGAGACGGAGGCCTGGATGCCCGATGGCGTTTCGTGGCTTCTCAGCCACAGCGGCGGCGCAAGCCACTGGAGCGATTCGGGCGGGCCGACGACTG